>JAYVOX010000340.1:0-6392 GCA_043757695.1 Schlesneria sp. | reverse complement strand
GACCCACGGCACGGTCGAGTCCTTCAGAAATGTCAAACACCAGAAAAGAAAGCGGCAATCAATTGCCGCAGTCCAAATCAGTTAGCAAAAGTCGAGCTGAGTGACAGGCGGGAAGCCGATCCCACGGGACGAACGTTCACCTCACACGCCGATCGTTTCGCGAGCGGGTCGCGATCCAACGGGTTCGGTCGAGACGTACTCGCCGTAGTGGCTGTAGCTGTAACCTTTGTCTTGGCCGGGGACGACTCCGTTGGCCACGACTCCGAGGACCACGATCCCTTGGTTCTGGACGAGTTCGCGCACCCGAGCGGCCGAGGTGCGCGTGTTCTTGCCAATGCGGGCCACGATCAACACCCCATCGACATGTCGGGCGAGGATGCACGGATCGCTAACGGCCAACAGTGGCGGAGCATCGACGAGTACAAAGTCGAACTCATCCTTCGCGTCGCGCAGCATCTGGACGAGCCGCTGCGAGGACAGGATTTCGGCAGGACTGGTCGGAGAACTTCCCGCGACGAGTAGGCTGAGTCGATCCACGGTCGTGGGGCGAACGGCATTCAAGAAGTCGATCTCACCCGTGAGGACTTCGGTCACGCCGATCTCACGTGAGACGCGGAACAAATTGTGAATCGTCGGTCGGCGCAGGTCGGCGTCGATCAACAACACTCGTTTCCCCGATTGAGCCAGAGCGATGGCGAGGTTCGAGATCAACGTCGATTTGCCGTCGCCCGGTTCGGGGCTACTGACCATGACGCAGCGCGCGTTGTGGCTCTCGGCCGTGACGAGTAACGCCGTGCGGATCGAACGATAATTTTCGGCCTCAATGGAATTCGGAGCGTGGAGGTAGCGCAGTGCCGGGTGCGGGCCGCGTCCCGAATCGAACGGCACGTCGAACGCCGTCACACAGCCCAACACGGACTGACGCAGCGAGACTCGCACATCGCGGACGCTCTTCAATCGCAGGTCTCGCAATTCTTGAATCAGGCAGACGAAGGCCATCAGCATTAGCAACACGGTCGTACCGCCAACGTAGAACTTCAACATCTTCTTGAGGACCAGTTCATGCTTCACCGGCGCGAGGACTTTCATCTTGAATCCGTTCGTGTCCTTCTCGATCGCCACGCCGTTCTCGCGGTCGAGCTGCTTCTGCCACAACACTTGCAGCAACGAAATTTCCGCACGCAGGTTCTGATCGGTCGCCTGATAGCCCGAGAACTCTTTGGCGCGAATTCCTTCATCATGAATCATGCTCGCCAACTCGCGGTCCTTCAGTTGAAGTTCGTCCACCTGATGACGCAGTGAGTCGAGATAGAGCGACACGAAGTCGGTCTGCATTCCCCGCGCGGCCGCGAACCGCGCCACTTCCGCACCTTCGGGGAACTTCAGCCCCAGCTTGGCGTACGTCTGAAGAATCATCTGGATACTGCGACGGACACTGACCAGATCAAAGTTGTCGCGACCGACCTGCTGTGACAGCTCACGCTCTTTGATGAGGAGCGGCAAGAGCTGAGACTGATAGATGCCAATCTGGATCTGCCGTTCAGCGTCTTCCCCGTTACGACCATCGGTGCTGAGGAACCGACGGACTTGGAGTTCGAGGGCTTCCTGCGAATCTCCCGCTGTTCGAGCATTGCGGATCGCCTTCTGTCGCGACGTGAGTTCCGCCAGTCGCACACGGTTGCGATTCCGTTCTTCGCCCAACGTGTGAATCACATCTTCGGGAGCGATGTTCGACGTTTGAGTCGTCACCGTCTTCGTACCGAGTGCCGCGCGATACTCCTCGGGAACCGTCAGGATGAATTCGCGGTGAGCGGCTTCCGCGTTGTGCAACTTGTCGAACATGTCCTCGGTCGTCTTGTTCGCCTTGGCTTGAACTTCAGAGGACTCTTCGAGGCTCGCCTCTTTCAAGTGTGCGGCGTACTGCGCCACGATCGCTTCGACCACCTTGCGCGCGTCGGCGGATCGGGGACCGGAGAACCGGACCTCAATCACCGTCTGTATCGAGCGGTCGTTGCCCGCCATCCGCTTGACCTTCAACCCGTCCTGTACCGCTTCGACGAGGTCTTTCTCGTTGGCAAATGTCGGCAGCTTGCTGAGTTCTCCCAGCTCGACCGCCTTCTCGATAAACATCGGACTCGTGATGACCGGAATGTGATCGTTCGGCTTCGCCTGACCGGTCAACACCCGATGCTCTTCGGGAACGGGAGGGGCGTTCTTGCGCGTGACCATCACCTGCGAAAAAGCGGCGTACTCTGGCCCCGATCGCACGTAAGCCAGATGCCCGAGCAGCAGCCCGACAAGGCCCGCCGCCAGCAAACGCCACTTATGCTGAATGGCCAATTGCAGGTAATTGATCGGCAGACCTTCGGCCTCATCGTCCGGATTGACGTGACCGGGAAGAGCATCAGCATGGAATTCGAGGTTGCGTTTCACAGTCTGAACTTTCGAGGGAATTTGTCATTGGCCGTTGGTCACTGGGTGACATTGGTCATTGGGGAAGAGTTGATCACTACGGCCTGTACCAAATGACAAGTGACCAATGACGACTGCCTATCTACTGCCCCATTCCGGCCGGAATGAGCGGTACGATCCGACCAACGGACCCTGGCTTCTGTTGGCGATGCTGAGCGACATACCACGCGATGGTTCGTTCCAAGCCGTCACGAACGGAGACTTGCACGCTGTAACCGAGGTCACGTTTCGCGGCCGAGATGTCGGCCCACGAATGCTGCACGTCTCCGACACGCGACGGCGCGAAGAACGGGACAAACGGGACATCGAGTTGTTCGCAGATCATTCGCAAGAGCGTGATCAGATCGAGGGATTCACCGCAGGCGCAGTTGTAAACCTGACCGCTGACATCATCGGCCCACGACGCCAGCAGGTTGGCCTGCACCACGTTGTCGATGAACGTGAAGTCACGCGACTGGCTGCCGTCGCCGTAGATGATCGGTTGATCGCCCGCCAAGAGGGCCGCAACGAAACGCGGGATGACGGCGGAGTACGGGCTGTTCGGGTCCTGTCTCGGCCCGAAGACGTTGAAGTAGCGGAGCCGCACGGTTTCGAGGCCGTAGGTGGAGGCGAAGGCTTCGCAATAAAGTTCGGCAGCCAGCTTCGACGCGGCATACGGCGACAACACCTGCGGGACTTGTCCCTCGTGCTTGGGCATCGTGCGTTGATTGCCGTAGGCGCTGCTCGAACCGGCATAGACCACCCGACGGACGCCGTTCTTGCGGCAGGCGTCAAGTAGATTGATTGTCCCCGTGGCGCAGGCGGCGTGCGTGTCGAGCGGAGACTCGACGCTGCGTGGAACCGATGCGAGTGCGGCCTGATGAAAGACGACTTCCACCCCCTGCACCGCCCGTGTCACGGCTTTCAAATCGCAGAGGTCGGCCTGCATGAACTCGACCCGCCCTTCGAGATGCGACAGATTGTTCAGCGAACCCGTTGAAAGATTGTCCAACACGCGCACGACATGTCCGTCTTGGACCAAGCGTGTGGCAAGATGAGACCCAATGAATCCTGCGCCGCCTGTTACCAGATACGTTGTCACGTCGTGTGCCCCTGTGAATCGAGAGAGAGTCCGAAGTTGGTGATGAATCGCGCCGCACTCCTCGCGCAGACGCGGCCGTCTGTTGCCGAGAATCGACTGTGTGGAAACCTAGCATCGTTTTCCGACCGAGGCGCGAGGCGTTTCGACATCGCGAGCGATTCTTGATGGCCAGTTCCCGCTCACGACCGGCACCATTCCTACATCCGCGCTCCGGCCCTGCCATCCGTGCGATCTCCGCTGATCCGATGAAAGAAACCGCACGGATGGCAGGACCACAGAAGAAGGGTCGGGCGTTGCAATCCACCGGTGCGGCACAATCTCAGGCGTGCGAGATCATCGTCGCCTCACTTCAATCCGACCATCGCGTCCTCATCTGAGACGGCCGACGGGAGCGAGAGTCTCAGCGTGGCGGCGATCAGGCGGTGGTCGGACCCGGCCGACTTGCCGATCTGGCACGCCGCCACACTCCACTCGGACGAACAGAGAATGTGATCGATCCGTGCCCACGGCAGGTTCTCGGGCCAGAAGCGGTTCGCCTTGCAGGGGGACGTGTAGCCGTAGCCGACGCCCGCCAAGTCGAACGCACTTTGGAAGTCGCCCCAGTGACGTTGGAAGACTTGGCTCGACACCGGCGTATTGAAGTCGCCGCACAACAAGAGCGGCTTGTCACCGCGCGCCGCTTCGACCTGCTCGCGGATCAGGATCGACTCCTCCTCGCGCTGGACAACGGCCTCTTCCAGTCGCCCCGTGCCGTCACCGTTGAACAGTGACCGCTTGGTCAACTCCATCAAGCCGCGTCGCGCCGTCATCTGATGAATGTCACTCAAGACGACGGGACCGCGCGGCGTTGCGATTTCGACGACCAGTCCGGCTGATCGCTCGAAGCTGGGGATCTCAAAGTCGGTGAGCTTCTTGATCGGCCAGCGCGACCCCACCCAATAGCGATCGTGGCTGATCGTGTACCAGTCGCGATAAGTCTCTTCGAGCAGCGGTGAAAGCGGAAAGGCTTCTTGCAGCGCGATGACATCCGGCTGAATGACGGCGATCTCTTCGAGCACTTTGGCGAAGTTCGGTTGGAACGCCTGGACGTTGCAACTGACGAGTTTCAACTCGAACTGATCTGGTGTGGCGACAGGAGTACCAGCTAGGCGTGAGATCGGCAGCGACAATCCCATGAGTGGCACGAGCACAACCAGCAACGACACCGCGTTCACGGCCAACGACGGCCGATGCCAGAACAGCGACGCCACCAGCAGTCCGAGCGTCGGAGCCATGAACGGCATTCGTGGTGCATACGTCAACACCGCACTCACCCACCAGCTCTCGGAAACGATGAAGATCAGCCAGCACAGCACTCCCAACACCGCGAGGTTGATCAACGACAAACTCAGCACCCACGCGGCCGCTTGTTTTGAAGCAGCGGCGGTCGGTTGAGGCGGTGAGTACAAGTCGTTCGGGTCGTATTGGTTGGACATCTCGGTCACTCGTGGAGGAAGTTTGAATGAGGGTCGCAGCGGAATCCACGCGTCTGTCAGTGAACTCCGCAGCCAACCAGCTCGCCAACCGCTCGGTCGAAGTTGGGCAAACCTTCGTCACGTTCGGCACGGTGAGCGAGCTGTGCCATCTCCCACGCGGTCACGTAATGGAAGCGGAAGTTCGGCTGAATCGCGTGCAACTCGGCCAGCTCTTGATGGAACATTTGCATCCGCTCGCCGAGCAGCATGTCGATGTTGCCCGCCTTGCAGCCGTGCGTGTGCAGCTTGACGAATCGCCAGTCGGGACAGCCTTGCACGGTGACGCCCGCGTTCAACCACAGATGCAGTCGATGAATGGACGGCGGATGCTTGGCGGTCAGATCGGCGTTCTCGATGCGCGGCAGTAGTCCAAACTTCATGCGAGTCCAGTCGAAGCCGAGCGGCCCTTGAATCATGAGCAGGCTGTTGTCGGGAGCAGTTTGACCCACGCGAGCCAGCAGCCCTTTGTCGTGCGACTTCCGTTGACCGGGGATGTCTTTCGCGTAGTAGATGCTGTTGATCGTGGTCGTCTGCGTGTCGCTGGGAGCCGACGGCATGGTGAAGTCGGCATAGCAACCGGTCTTCAACAAAATCGGGATTTCGTGATCGACGCCGCACCAGCAACCGTCGCGTCGCGAGTTGTTCAACGCCCAGTTGCCATGAATGAAGCCGTAGACGATCTCACCCGTGATCGGGTCGCGGCGCAGCATCCCGTGGCGGTGATACAGCACGTCACGGAAGACACTCAACTTTTCTTCGAGTCCTTCCGGCGTGTCGTCTTGATGATGGATGTGGATGTCGAACTCACCGAACCCAGCGTGGCACAGGTCGGCCAACGGATCAATGTACTCGGGACGATACTGGTCCTGCGGGAAGAAAAACGTGTGTTGCGGCGGTCGGCCATCGACATCGCAGAATTTGCTGAATCGCTTCGGGTACTCTTCAGTCCAGCGCAAGACCTTCGCTAGCGCATCGGCTCGCTTGGGATTGCCCCATTCGGGTTCGTAGTGATCGCAGACCGCAATGAAGACCTCCGTCACGTTGCGATCAAGGACGATCGGCGGCACCTCGTGCTTCGGCGAGAGATAAGCGGGAACCCAGATGTCCATGCCGCGCGACTTCACCACGCGCCAACAGAAGCCGGCGATGAGTCCCAACAGGGACGCCACAAACACGACAGCAGTGACGGGAATCAGCCAGTCGGGCATTTCAAACTTTCCTGCGAAATCTCGACGGTCAGGTGGCGAGTGACTCAAGTAACCCGCAGCGTGAGCGAGGGAAGTGGCGGCGCGATGTCATTCCTCGCTCACGCGGCGGGTTCCTGA
>JAYVOX010000339.1:0-1756 GCA_043757695.1 Schlesneria sp. | reverse complement strand
TCGGCCATGTCGTCGTAGATATCGGCGGCGGAATCATCGTCGCCGAGTCGTTCGCCATACGGCGGGTTCGTGATGATGCAGCCGTACTCGCGCGGGGTCTTGAACTCCAGCACGTCGAGTTTCTTGAACTCAATGTCGTCGGCGACGCCCGCTTCAAACGCGTTCTTTTTGGCGAGCGTCACGACGCGGCCGTCGATGTCACTCGCCTGCAACGTGTATCTCGGTTTGGGGAGTTGCTTGTCGCGCGTCTCTTCGCGCGCCTGCTTCCAGTGATCGCGCGTGACCTGTTCCCATTGCTCGCATTGGAACGAGCGGTTGGCTCCCGGCGCGCGGTTGCGCGCGATCATGGCCGCTTCAATCGGGATCGTTCCCGAACCGCAGAAGGGATCGACGAACGGTCGCTCGCGATTCCAATAGCTCAACAGGACGAGAGCCGCTGCCGTCGTTTCGCGCAGTGGCGCAGCGGCCACTTCCGGACGGTAGCCGCGCTTGTGCAGACCGGCTCCCGAGGTGTCGATGCTGAGCGTCACCCAGTCCTTCAGGATCGCGACTTCGATCGGATACTCGGGACCGTCCTCCTCAAACCAGTGCCGCTGATAAGTCAGCTTGAGGCACTCAACGATCGCCTTCTTGGTGACGCCTTGAATGCTCGGCTCATTGTGCAGTTGCGACCTCACCGCCTTGCCACTGACGGGAAACTTGGCATCGAATGGCAGCCACTCGGCCCACGGCAACGCCTTCACTTGCTCGAAGAGCATCTCGTAATCCCACGCCTCGAACGAACCGACTTCGATGAGCAGCCGATCGGCGGAACGGAGCCACAGATTGCAGCGACAGATCGCCAACTCATCGCCCACGAACTTCACGCGACCATCCATGACGGTCTGGTCGGTGTATCCCAACTCCATCAACTCGCGTGAGACAACGGCTTCGAGACCAAACGCAGCGGTGGCAATCAGCGAGATACGGCTCATGGTGGGGATCGTTTGGGAGGGAGGCGTTTAGAAAGGACGGTTCGTCGTTCGCGACGGGGGATTTGCGGAGACACCATTGGCAAAGAGTGGGTCGCCGTGATCGCGTTCGCGCGGAAGGAGGTCGCAAGTTGTGAGAGATCAGTGTTCGTGATTGGTCATCGCAGAACAGCCCCTCTCACGCGTGAGCGTCAGAGCCAGTCGTTCAGCGGGGCGAGAGAGTAGCGAGTTTGATCGAGAACGAAAACGAACGCCTCGCGAGTACCGAATGAGTTTGCTCTCTGCTTTGACAGACGCCCGGTTGTCTCTGGATCGAGGCCGCAATAGCTTTCCGGTTTGTGGAGCAATCACCCCCAAGACTTCGGAAGTCTTGGGGCGACCTGACTTTCCTTGTTCTTCCTCCGCCACGATGGTGACTGGAATCTGCGATGCCTGTGGCTGACGTTGACTGCGAACCTGTGGCACTGAAGTCGTGCGACCTGCCGTTGATCGTTGCGGTCTGGTTGAGTCTGCTCGTGTACGGAGCGATTGCCGCTCCAATTCCTGCGGTGAATGAACCGCACTATCTCACGAAAGCGCGTCACTTCGTTCAGCCCGACTGGTGCGCGAACGACTTCTTTCTCGCGTCACCCAACGCGCACACAGTCTTCTACGTGGCGACGGGTTGGCTCACGCGCTGGCTGTCATTGGAGCAGACCGCGTGGGTCGGACGTGTCGCCGCGATGCTCGTATTGGCGACTGGCTGGGTCGGCTTGATCTCAGTGTTGCTTCCTCATCGAGCGGCC
>JAYVOX010000338.1:0-6403 GCA_043757695.1 Schlesneria sp. | reverse complement strand
GTAGGGTGGGCACTGCCCACCACAATCGGTCGTTGATGGTGGGCAGTGCCCACCCTACGGAAGGTATGGCCTTCGACTTTCCGGACAGACACCTAGGGTGAGGGGGGATTTTCGTTCGGCATCTTTAAGGTTTCATGGCAGCGTCAACCACTTCCATGACAGCCAACACAACAGCGGAAACAGCACGAACACCAGTACCAGTGCGATCAGGTTCGCTCTGCGTTCATCCGGCCAGCGAGCCATATCCGTGATGCTCCTCAAAACAATGGCCGCGACAGGCAGCGCGAACTTATACCTCACGCGGCTTGAGTTGAGGCCTAGGCGAGCCGCATGCCGTAAGGCTGCGGGTTCTTGATTGCCGCAGGAAACCCTTACGGCACACGGCTCGCCTGAAACATCTCACTCATGGCTGCGGGGGAAAAGCCGATCGTTCGAACACGGTTTAGCGAGATAGCAGAGATATCTCGCCATCGCGCCTCCTGTCGCGGAGCGACAGGGCTACCTTGAAGAGAAGACCTCGTCATCAACCGATCAATTCCTTATCCGTCTCAGGAGCGGCATCGTTGTCGGCGTCGAACCACTCGGGTTTGAAGACGATGCGTTTGCGGCTCTTCATCGCGATGTTCGACGACAGCGCCATGATCGCGTCCTTCATTCCCTGTTCACCCGGACAGCGCAGCCCACCGTCAGCAATCTTGCCGAAGTTGTTGGTCCGGATGCAGTGGGCGAAGTGCTCCATCTCTTCGGTGTATCCGCGACTCACCTTGCCGATGTCCGCGACGGCCGAAGCCTTGGAAGGACCGAGACTGGCACTGGCACTGATCGCCGGTTGGCCGTCGTTGCCGTTGAGCACATAGAGCCGTTGATCGGCGCTGGTGGTCGAGGAACCGACACCCTCGCGATAGAGCATCGCTTCCGTCTCCTGCTTCATCACGAGTGTGGCTCGACTACCGAAAACGGTCTCGCCATACGGATCGCCGCTGAACGAGTTCGTGTTGATCGACGAGTACGTCACGATGCAGACATCGTTCTGGTCTTCGGCGTAGTGCGCACCGGGGAACTCGAACGTCATGTAAACGTGATCGTCCACATCACGATCGTCGCCCTGTTGGTCCGCCGTGCCGATTCCTTTCACACCGTAGTAGTTCTTGCCGCCGTAACCGAAGCACGCAATCGGCTGCACTTTGTTGAGGAAGATGCTGGCCGCATCGAGTTGATGGCTGCCCAACTCGGCCATCAAGCCGCCGCCGGTGTTGTTGTACAGCCGCCAGTTGATGAGCCGATCCATCGACGGATAGCCGAAGTCCTTTTGCAGGAACTCGTCGATCGACAAGTTCTTCTCTTTGGCGCGCGCCGTTAGTTCTTCGATATCGACCGCGAACTTTTTCTTGAACGACTCGGCGGTGTAACCACCCGGTCGCCAGCCATCGACGCCGGGGAAGCTGTTGTTGCGATGCCATTGAGCGCGGATGAACTTGAGGTCGCCCATCAGGCCGCTGCGCATCAGAGAGTTCGCGTTGTCGTAGAGCACGTTGTAGTGACGCTGATGTCCGACGGCGAGCAGTTTCTTCTCGGCCCGTGCGACGCGGATCATCTCCTTGCACTGCGTGACGGTGTGTGCCATCAGCTTCTCGGTCAGAACATGCTTTCCCGCTTTGAGGCAGTCGATGGCGACTTGAGCATGTTGGCAAAGCGGCACGGCGATGACGACCGCTTCGATCTCGGGATGCTTCGCCAGCAGTTCCTTGTGATCCTTGTAGAGTTTCACTTTGAGAGCCGTCTCGCGCCCGAGTTTGCGGATCAAGCCCCAACGGACTTCATTGCCGTCTCCATTGAGTGCCCGCACGCGGTTCTTCGGCCGCAGATCGGCACAGGCCACGATGTCCATGTATTCGGGAGGATGTTGTGTCAGCAGGACCGAGCCTTCGTCGCCCGTTCCAATGAAGCCGACCTTCACGGGGTTCCCTTGAATGGCCCCGTAGCCGAAGTACGCCGCACCGAGCGTCGGCACAGCCGCAGCCGCTCCAACGAGAAACTGGCGTCGCGTAAACGACACCGCTTCATGAAAGTTTTCCTTGCCAAGTTGTTCTTGTTCGGGGGTCAGTTTCATCGCGATCTCCTGGAATTGAGTACCGAAGGATGGGCACTCAGGCCCGTCGTTAGTATCACGTTGTCATTCGTCGTTTCACCGCGTTTTCTCGTTCCCAAGCTCCAGCTTGGGAACGCCCGCCGCCGAAGCTCCAGCTTCGCGACTTCTGTCTTCTGCTGCGATTCGCTCTTCCCGCCAAGCCGGAGCTTGGTGGAGTCCGTTCCCAAGCGGGAGCTTGGGAACGAGTCTAAATCAGGACTTCTTGATAATTACTTTTTGGATTCGGCCTTCGCTCGGCGAGCGAACAGGACCGACACGGCGGCGTCGAGTCCGAACCACTTGCCACTCGGCATGGCCGCGATGGCGAGTAGTGCGACCATCTCAACGAAGATTTTGTTCACGAACAGATTGTGTTCGATGCTCGGGATTTCTTGCACGCCGGGCCACGGTGGCATGGCGAGATAGAACAGGGTGAGCAAGGCGGCTCCTCCCAGCGCGGAGAGTCTCGTGAACAGACCGAGCATCAGCAGCAGGCCGAAGACTGTCAGACCCCACATCGTCCGAAGATTGATGCTGCGCACGGGACTTGGTGCGGGCGGAACGGGTCCGGCGGCAAGTTGCTCGACGCTCAGTAACTCTTCCGCCGACGTGAACAGCTCTTGTTCGAGAGCCTGCACGGGTCCGACCAAATCACGTCGAAGCTGCTGAACTTCGATCCACTGCTTTCCAAGATGATCCCAGTCGGACTTCGTCTTTGCCTTCGCGTACTGCTGCTCGTAGAAGGCGATGTAGTTTTTGTACTTATCCACGTCCCCCACGACGATGGGGGGCTGCTTTGAAGCGGAGTCGTTGGCGGCGGCATCGGCGTCGTCTCCCTTTCCGCCCGACTTGCCTTGCAACATCACACCGACTCGCTCGGGGTCTTGCTTGAGCATCGCGGTCAATCGCTCGTGAATCGACAGCCGCGAAGAAAGCCGCGCGACCTCTTTCACTGCTTTGATGAAGTCGTCGAACGGAGCTTGCCCCTCCTTCTCGGCGGGCTTCGCTTTCTCGGCGGCCTCGACGATGCGGTCTCGTTCGATGGGCAACAGGTGCAGCTTGCCATCGACGATCAAACGCTTGGCTTTCTCGTCGTAGCGGATCGCCTTCTTGCTGACGCCGCTCACACTGGCGAGATCGAATCCGGGCGGCAGCGACTCCAACGCGACGGCAAACGAATCCTGTCCGTCCATCAGTCGCGCGAGTCGATCTTGGACCGGCTGCTTGCTCACAACGTTGGGCTGATCGACGCCGGGATAGTGCGCGAGGAACCGGTCTCGCCAAGCATTCCACTTGGTCGTCATGTGGTCGTGATCGAGCCAATGGAGATCGTTCGGATCGCCGGTCATCGCGCGGAACGTGTTCCGCATCGGGCCGGTCGCGTTCTTGAGATAGCCCTCGGCCGAC
This sequence comes from Schlesneria sp., assembly GCA_043757695.1. Lineage (GTDB taxonomy): Bacteria > Planctomycetota > Planctomycetia > Planctomycetales > Planctomycetaceae > Schlesneria. The sequence continues at coordinate 2,868 of JAYVOX010000338.1, read as the reverse complement.
CACGGCGTGGACGTTTTGAGGGTACTCAGTTTCCAGAGGCCCTCGTACATCAAGTGCCAACCCATCGAGATGCGGAGCAGCACGAGGAAGACGACAGCCAACAACGAGATTCGTCGCAAATCACCAGGCACGCGAAAGCCCTTCAGTTCTAAAGTACGCTTTTGGTCCTCGTTCCCAAGCTCCGGCTTGGAAACGAGCGTCTCTGAAGCTCCGCTTCATTCGGTGGCAAGAAACATTTGCCGAGGGATCATCACCAAGCAGGAGCTTGGTCGCAGGCGTTCCCAAGCGGGAGCTTGGGAACGAGGCTCAGTTCTAAAGCCTATTTGTAGGATGGGCACTCTTGCCCGACTTGCATTCGATTTTCGGAACAGCCGGACGGGCAAAAGTGCCCATCCTACTAACCACCTTCACCCCGTCACGAAGAGCCGTTCTTCCGGCACATTATGGAGGATCGGTTCGAGCCGTTGCCCTTGTTTCGGCGGCGGGAAAAAGATCGCACCGACGAGGGGGAAATTGTGACAGCAGTGCAGGGCTTTTTCGACTCCGAGTACGAAAAAAGCTGTCGAGAGGGCGTCGGCGAGCGCGGCATCCGGCGCGATCACGCTGACCGACAGCATTGTCTCGACCGGCCAACCCGTGCGCGGATCGAGGATGTGGCCGTAGCGTTTGCCCTCGTGGCGGAACCATTGCACCGCCGTGCCGCTCGTCGAGAGCGCGGCATTCTTCAGCAACAACGTACCGAAGGGCTTGTCAGGCATGAGCGGGTTGAGCAGGCCGACCGGCCAGCCATCGTGTCCCGCGTGAGTCCCCTGCGCCCGCACGCTGCTCCGTCCGCCATGCACCAACCAATTCGAGACCCCACGCTCGGTGAGCAGCATCCCCGCGCGATCGACCGCGTGCCCTTTGCCAATCGCGCCGAGATTGAACTCGACCCCTTCGGCATCAAACCGCACGGACTGGTTCAGGTCGTCAAAACCAACGTGAACCAAACCACTTCGCGCGAGTCCCGCTTCGATTTCAACGGCGGTTGGAATGCGTGCCTCGCTCCGACACCGACGCCACAACGACACGAGCGATCCCGCCACAGGATCGAACGCGCCGTCGGTCAGGCTCGCGATGCCAGCGGCTCGACGCAGCAGCGCGAACAACTCGGGATCGACCTCCACTGGTGACAACGCGGCCGTCCGATTGATCGTCGCGAGCTGTGCATCGTCGCGATAGACGCTCATGAGCCGTTCGAGTTCGTGAACGAGTTCGAGCGCCGCCGAAGCGGACTCAATTTGCGAAGCGGGACCGTCCGGATTGAGCATCACATCGAAGTCGCACGCCATCGCCGTCGTTCGCAGGAGCAGAGTCGGCCCGCGAGCCGGTGCCGCTCGCGATGCAGCGATCTCATCGGCGAGTCGATCTTGAACCTGCTCCCCTTGTGAACGGACGGCTCGCCCGGTCAGAAAGTCGCGACGGTTCGAGGGGGCGGAGTCAGACATGAAACTCGATCGAAGCTTCGATTCAGACCTTGAAAATGAGGTGCGTCCGATGTTCAGCGCTTGACATCGGGCGCGTTGATGAAGTCTTCGTGAGCCTTCAACTCCAGAACCTTTCGCTTGAGGCTCTTCCGCAGTGCCGACCATTGGTACATCGACGTGCGGAAGTTTTCGGCGGCAACCGGCAACGCATAGACCGCGTCGTCACCTTGTGCGGTGGCCCGCTCGACCTCCATCACGGCCGGTTCCATTTTTTGCTTGAGGTATTCCTGACAGGCTTTGGCTAGGCGTTCGATCTCCTCGGCCAGACTCCTCACGCGGGCTCGCTCTTCCACACGCTCTGCGTCACTCAACTTGCGCCCGCCGGACGACGGGACGTTGCTCGAAGCAGACATGGTATTCGCATTGACCAGGCGCCCGAACGGGTTGGCACTGGCCTTCGATTGAACCAACTTTGCCTCGGCATTTTCCAATCCAACGCGCGCCTTCTCGAAGTTGGGTTTGATCTCGATGGCCTTCTTAAAGTTGACGATCGCCATCTGAAAATTGCCCATGTCGATGTAGGTATTGCCGAGATTCTGATACGCCTCGGCGAGACTCGGGTTGAGCCGGATCGCTTCCTTGTACGCCGAGACCGCCATTGCGTTCTGCTTCAGCTTGCGCTGAGCGATCCCCAAGTTGTAGAACGACTCGGCACACTTCTTGTCACGCTGAATGGCCTTGCGCAGGGCCTCGCACGCCTTTTGATGATCGCCGAGTCGGTTGTAGATGGCCCCGATGTTCGTATGGAACCGGCCTTCCATCGGCTTGAGCATGGTGAGCTTGCTGTAGTGCTTGATCGCTTCGAGGAAATCGCCATCGAGATAGGCGACCGTCGCCAAGCCTTCATAGGCATCAATGCAATCGGCATCAGCCGCCACGGCACCTTCAAACGCATCGGTGGCCGTCGCATGATCGCGGGCCTTCAACGCCGCACGCCCCGCCTCGCAACAGGCTTCCACTTCGGGGGAGTACATCAGTGAGGACCTCGCGCAGAGTGAAGTGAAAGAAGGGCGTTGGCCGTTTCACCAACGAGTCCCGGCGACCAGACTACCGAACGACCGGGTGGAGTTATAGAGGCAGACGAAAGGATAGGTCAAAACCAGTTCTGAAGGCGAACTTGATTCTGAAGAGGATATTGAAGAGCAAGCTCGGATCGGCGCACCAAGAATTTGCGGCATTGGCTTTCATCCGTGCTCCGGCCCTTGGAACCGGCGCATCAACAACTGTCGGAGTTTGGTGAGCCGGGTGCCGTGAGGCCCCGGGTTGTCCTGACCGAGACCTCGGCCACAATCCTCACCGAGCGTCGCAACTCACAACCCTACGGAACCCAGGGAGGCCAGCC
>JAYVOX010000337.1:0-6403 GCA_043757695.1 Schlesneria sp. | reverse complement strand
GAGAAGAGATAGACCGTGACCGGCTGCTTCTGCACGGGGAGTTGGAGTGTCTCCGAAATTTCGTCGCGCAGGCTATCGAGTTCACGTAGCAGCTTGTGATTCTTGGGGAGCTTCATGTCGCTGCGGACGAGCAGGTGTTCGCTCTCCAGGGTGCGGCGCGCGGGCAACGCGATCGGTGCCGGACGCTGAATCGCCTGGCAGCCAAGCAGGCTGAGTACGGCAACCGTCAGACACCATCGAGTCCTAGGCAACGGCCATCGTCCCCCAGCACGAACCGATCGACGCACAACCGCCGCGCGAACTGCTGGTGCCGGTTCACGGTGCTTCGCGTCGGTCTCTTCGCAGTGAGTGCCGGTCATCGTCGAGATTGCGTCCGAAAGGCTGGAACACTGCACGGGAACAGGCAAGGTGGATCGAGTGGCGCGCAACGGCGCGCGGTCAGACTTGGGAGTGACCGGCGTCACCGCAGCGCTGTCGCGCATCAACGTCGTGACTCATTGTCGCTTGCGTTGCGAGTCAGTCCGAGACCCTGAAGAGCCTCGTCCACCAACCCTTCCTGAACGGCCGCTTTCACACGCTCCCCGTGCCCCGCCTTGAGCATGTCACGGGTCAGAGTCGGATGCTTGCGCCAGTCGGAGAAGCCCCAGTTGCGGATGTCCACGTAAGCGTCATCCAGTGCGACGCTCGTGCGCGACACGACCAAGTACCCGTCATTCGCACGGACCAAGTGGTAATTGAACCCGCCGTAAACGAACACGCCGCCGAGCAAAATCCCAAACAACAAAGCGGAGAGGCGACGCATGGCAGGAACATCCTTGTTCAGACAGCGGAGAACGACATCGACGGGAAGCAAAGCGAAATCGGCGAGCGGCAGAAATAGACTCACCAACCCGCCGCGAAAGCGAGGGACTCACTCGAAGATCGCACTTTCTCGCTCACGCGGTGAGTTGGCAGGCCAGATCACGTCTGCCAGCTTTTCCCGGCACAAGCCCTCGCCGAAGGGGCGGGATTCTTGCAGAAGCCGACTGACCCAACAAGATCGTTCCCACGCGGTGCGAGCCAGTCAAAAAGCCGCTCACGTGAGCGACCGAGATCGCAGTTTCAGGTGCTGCCCCACCGACGGAACTGCGGATCGATCTGCGGCAGGAAACTCTTGCTGGCCAAAGACTTCGAGACGAGCCTCGTCGCCTCCACCGTTCGGGCTAGCAGCCCGTTGAAAAAGGGAGGGCGAGGCTCCTGCCGAGCCGTTCTTCGTGAGAATCTCGCTTGTTTCTCGCGGCTCGGCAGGAGCTCCCAAGACGCATTTTTCAACGGGCTGCTATACCTCGCCCGGGGGAAATTGACGCCACGGGCCGAACGGAAAATTAGGACGACTACTGTAGCCTTGTCGCTCCGCCGACAAGACCTCCCGTCGGCGGAGCGACGGGACTACAGTAGCGCGAAGTTGTGTCAGTTTCGGTCGCGTGAGGTACAAGTCGGGACATCGTCTTCGTGTCTCACACGAATGCCCAACGCCCAAAACGAAAACAGGGTGCCTCGCCACGCCGCGAGGCACCCTGTTTTATTTGTGACACTCACTCACCAGAAAGAACGAGCGAGACTAGTGCATCGTCCATGCTTAGTTTTCGGGTAGCCATGTTCACTAGAACGTGGGAATCCCGCACTCTGGCGAGTGCAGCTACCCGACTTTTTAGTGTGGAAGACGCACTAGCTCAGAATCTTGACCCAGAAATCGAGCGTGCCGTCGCTCAGCGTTCGGTCATCTTGAACGTTGTTGACCTGCACATAGAACGGTTCCTGCGGGTTCAGCAGAATCCGTTGTGGGCGGTCACGGCATTCCGCATCGACCGGAATGCGTGTGATGAACTCGCTCGCGCTGTTGCGTAGCTGATGCACTAGGAAGCAGAACTTCGGTAGACCATCGAACTGCATCCGTCGCCGAGTTGAACCATCGAAGACCGAAGTATCGAGAATCCCGTGCGAGCGAGTGATCACCAAGTTGCGACCATGCCGCGGTCGCCAATCAACCGCACTCGTCGCAATGGCGATGCTGCGTGCGGAAATAGCGGTTTCACAGCAATCCGGAGAGGCCAATAAGAACCCATTTGTGGGAGGCATGGGGCGTGCCCCCCCAGACTGGCTAAAGAACGAGTAGTGAATCCAACCATCACACACTTCCAGCGGCTGGAGCATGGCGGGAACAGTACGCGTCACTTGGCAACATGCCCCGCCCTTTTGACTCGACGCTGACACGCCTGATGTCCGCGCAAACACCGCGCAAGCATCCGTACCTTCGGCTTGAAAAGCACTGCCTTGCAGTAATTGAGCAGCAGTCAGCGAAGGCGCCTCAGCATTCAAAGGGGAAACTAAAAATACAACTGATATTTTATTCCAAGTCTTGTTTGCTGGATCGCGGTCAATATTTGCACCGACGGAGGTATTTACGAACCACGTTCCGTCATTTCTGTCGATATTGGCATCGGGCACATCAATCGCGTCGGCACTGCTAACGACAGCTTCGACTTCAGCTTCTGCTGACGCATAAGGATTGCCCGTAGCGGAACCATCGCCAATCTTGACGCATAGCACCTTGATACCATCGACGATGTAGTCATTGAGATCGTAGATATAAGTTCCGCTTGCGCGACAAAGGACGGGGGTGGCTGGACCTGGATCACCTGCCCGGAGTACGGCCCCGACCGCGCCGGGTTCGAGAATACTTTTGATTCTGACCTCGATTGCCGGTGGTCCCTTGGGACATTCTTTCGCAACTTCAGGATGCTCTTCACATGGCATGGCTCAGTTTCCTTTTCTAGCAACAATTTTCAGCACGGGATTTCTGACAACAACTGCGCCGTGGTCGTTGTAAATCCCAAACACGCCGGCGCTGCGCATTGGAGGATGTCGCTTGGGTTGGCTCTTCAAAAACCGGTTGGCATTGTCTTTCAGTTCGTGAAACACTTGCCCTCCCCAAGAAATTGTATGCAGCCCACTGATTCGGCTGATTTCGACCGTCAAACGACCCCGCTCCGGACGGAGGTTAGCACTGATATCAACCGCAGACGCAGTTTGATAATCGACAACGGTGAACTGATCGACTCCCCGAGGGGCGAGTGTGAGGTGATCGACGTACAAACTATGTCTTCTAACTTGTCCGGGGCCGGACGTTGATCCTATTCTGACGGCAAAACACGAGCGGTGATCCGGATTCAAATGGTCTATTTGCCAACCCCAAAAAATTCCGCTACTAGAGGATGCCCCGGCCCGCGTCAGCTCCGTTTCTAAGACAATCGCGTCTGCAGTGGTGTCCCCCAACGCAATAAAACACTCACTCGTCGGATTCTGTAATGACAGCCTCGCTTCGTCGAGGCTGTAATCCAGTGTGTCTTCCGTATGCCACGAGGGCCACGAAAGCTTGCGCGGGATGCGGCCGGGACCGATCAAGGGAATGGCCCGCAGCAGCGGTTCTTCGTCGAGGGGCTTCGCAACGATCGCGCCCAGCTTGGAGTCCTGCTGGCCGGGATTGAGTGCCAGTTGTTGAGAGCCTGCGGTGCGAGAGGCCGGGGCGTCTTCGATTGGCTTGAGCGGGCGTGTTGCCGCCACGATCATCGGCAAGATGATGGCTACCGCCAAGAGCAGAACGCTTCCCGAGACGACGCGAAAACGCCCCGAGAACGTCTTCTTTTCTGGCTCGACTTTCGTCGGTTCGGGAGCCACCCAAGGGCGAGCGACAGGGATCGCTTCGGTCTTATTCAACCATTCGCTCAGAGCGTCCGCCACGTCTTTGGCTGTGGTGTAGCGCCCCTCCACGGTCTTGGCGAGGCACTTCAAACAGATCGTCTCCAGTTCACTCGGTATTTGGTCGTCGATCTGTCGCGGTGGCTTGGGAAACTTATTCAAAATTTCGTCGCGGAGTTGCCCCGTGTCGCCGTTGAACGGGCGTCTGCCAGTGAGCGCCACATAAAGAATGCAGCCCAAACTCCAGATGTCAGTGCGACCATCAAACAGTTGCACCTCGCCGCGATATTGTTCGGGAGCCATATAGGCGGGAGTTCCCGAGACCTCGCCGCGCAGGCGAACCTGTGTCGTTTCGTGAACCGCGAGTCCGAAATCGACGACGCGCGGCTCGCCACGTTGATCGAGCAGAATATTGGACGGCTTGAGATCGCGATGCACCAAGCCACGCAGATGCGCCTCGTGAATGGCTTCGGCGATCTTGATGACCATCTGCACGGCCTTCTTGACCGGAGGGCAGCCCTGCTCGAAAAACTTCGAGAGCGTCCCGCCCGACACGTACTCCATCGCGATATAACTGGTGCCGTTCACGAATCGACCGACATCGAACACCGTGACGATCCCGGCATGACGCAACACGGCCGTCGTTCTGGCTTCCGCCAAGAACTGACGCAGTTTGGCTTCCGTGGCGAATCGCTCGGGCCTTGGGATTTTGATCGCGACTTGGCGTCCCAGTTCTTCATCCGTGGCGAGGTAAACGCGAGCAAACCCACCCTCATCAATCAGTGACTCGATGCAGTACTTTCCTTGACGAAGGGGCAGGACGCTGAAGTCGGCAACCGGACGAGGACGAACTGCTCCGGGTTGATCTTGAGTTTCTTCAAGCACAACAGACCATCCCGCGACGACATCCGAAGCGGGTGTCTCTTTGGCTGGCTGGACCAGCGTGGCACCTGTCCGCGTGGAAATCTGCTGACCGCAGGCGGGACACGTCACCGAGATGTCGGGAAGGTCATCCACCGTACATTCGTTGCTACAGAGGGGGCAGATCAGGAGCATGGCCAGAACTTTTTGTGAGGGACTCGCAGATGAAACTCAAGACATCTTCGTCACCCAAACCGAACTCGCAGGGAATATGCACCTAGCGCCGCACGATTTCAACTCTCATTTGGAACAAAAACGTCTTAAAGCAGCGTTCCATCGAATCCGAACGCCACAGACTACGTGACGTGATGCAGCGAATCTATGGCGAGCAGCCTTGTCCTCTGCTGAGTTGTGCCATGAGGCAGGCCGAGCCATCGAGGTGAGACTATTCCGTGCGAGTCACTCCACCAGCGTGGGTTCAAGGCACAACCACCAGGACACGGGTCGTTTCGATGTTTGTCTGAAACGGACGTGGATCCGTTTGGCTGAGCGACCGGGCGTGGCGCTCAAACTGACTCACGATGAGGAACCGTCCTCTTGGGCGAGCGGCAAGTACAGATTTACCCGTAGGATGGACGCCTCGTCCGTCCGACTCGCCGCTGGTAATGACGGACGGACGAGGCGTCCATCCTACGACTGGATATGCCAACACATGCCGCTCGCCTTGAAATTGCGGTACGAACGATCAAGGGTTCGGTGGCAACCACAGCTTGGAGATCGAAGCATTGTCCGACCGTGTTCTCGCCAAGCGGCGAGCTTTGAGTCGGACATAGGGCGGAACGAACCGGCCTCGATAACCGAAGTGATCGACATCGGCTTTGTAGTCGGCGCGACGCGGCTCGCGCAGGTCTTCCAGTACGAAGCCCGCGCGACACAAGCCGCCGACGAGTTGATCCCAACGATGCAGGTACTCGACGGCTCCGGTTTCGCGGTACGACGTGTCCTCGACCTTCGGCAGCGGTCCCTCGTGGAAATACTCGATTCCGACGACGAAGTGGTTGCGTTCGTTGCGGTGCGTGATCTGGGCGCATGTCGGTTGCTTGTGCTGACTGATGTAGCTGCCGCCATCGCGCAAGACGCGCGCGATCTCGCCATAGACACGTCCGATGTCCGGCACGTAGCAGGTGCTGACAGGCTGATGCACGATGTCGAAGGACTCATCGCTAAGAATCGACAGTTCATCCATCGAAGCTTCGACTGTCGTGACCGATAGCCCGCGTCGGCTGGCTTCGCGGCGATCGAGTTCCAACATGCCGGGGCTGAGATCGACGACCGTCACGCGCGCACCGGCCGCTGCGTACAGAATTGACTGCCAACCGCCCCCCGATGCGAGACACAGCACATCCAGTCCCGCAACACTCGTCGGCAACCAGCCTCGCCCATCGAGCGCCTTCAGCGGGTCGCGACACTCTTCGTCCGAGGCCGCTTTGGCGAATTGGCTACCGTCTGAAAGCCGATTCCACGCGGCTTGATTCCGCAGGCGATACGCTTCGTCGGGAGCGGGCGTTGTCATGACGAGCGTCATCCGAAAGAAGTGGTTGGTCGCGTTGGATTGGCCGGGGTCCGTCGTCAAACCTCGCAGGGTCAGGAGTGAGACATTTCCGAGCGGTGGACGTAAGGCGAGCGGCAAGTGTTGGCATACCCAGTCGTAGGATGGACGCCTCGTCCGTCCGTCTCAACCAGCGGCGACTCCGACGGACGAGGCGTCCATCCTACGGGTAAATCTTTTCTTGCCGCTCGCCTA
>JAYVOX010000336.1:0-6433 GCA_043757695.1 Schlesneria sp. | reverse complement strand
TTTGAGCGTCACACCCGCACTCTGGCGAGGTGCAGCTACGTCTCACTTCCGCCCGCGTGAGGTATCGTTGGATTCAGCGGTTTAGTTGCATTCGGCGGTCAATGGCCCCGCCAGTTCCTTCAAGAAGAACAACCGGCCGGGCTGAGTCGGCATGAAGGTCGAGGGAATCCACGGTGTCGGTTCGTGACGGAGGGTCATCCACAGCGAGAGACCTTGCCACATCATGCCTCGCCCAAACGTGCCGTCTGCGCCGCCGATGATCTTGTCGCAGTTCAAGAACAGGCCGGGACCGATCGTGTTGGCGAAGGCCGGGACCAACGTCGTGCGACTCTTGAAACTTGTCAGTGCGTTCTGCTCGACGGTGAGCGGATGGAGCTTCGCGCCGAGGCGATGCGTCTGTCGCTTCCAGTCGTCGCTCGAGGAGTATTCACCCGCGAAGTGCGGTTCCCAAAAGGCAATGTGACAGACGCGACCGATGCCGAAGATCACTCCCAGCTTGGCCCCTTTGCTCCGCAGTTCACCAATCTTGTCCGAGTATCCCGGCAACAACTTCTTCGTTGCAAAGTTGCGTTGCTTCTTGGGGACGGTCAGCTTGCCGAGCGGTCCGTAGAACGCTTGCTCCATCGCGTACTGGAAGGCTCCCGTGTTGGTTGATGGGAGAGTGTTCCCCGCCGCGTCGCTCCACTCATCCATATTGAAGCCGTGAACGTGTTCACACGAGACGCCCCATTCCGACAAAAAGTAAACTGCCCACCGATACATCCCCATCGGTCCCACAGGCAGGATCAGCGCAAGTTGCTCTCCCGCATCGCGACTCTGCTTGATCGTCAACGCGATCTCATGCCCGAGCATCATGTCGAAATCGGCGAGGCTCCCGCAGGGCATCAATTGGAACTGCTTGTGCCACCACTTCTGTCGGACGGTCACGTTGGCAGGGTCGGGATCGACGCACGCATCGATCTTGTGCAAATCCCAACCGGCAGGAAAAAAACCTTCCATCAGTGAGCCAGACAACGTGCTGAGCAAATCCATCGACGAGTCCTCTTCAAGAACAAACGATTAAAAGTAATCCGCAGCGTGAGCGAGGGAACGGAAACGGTAGCGGGCAGTGGACCAAGTTCCGCGCGGATCTCTAAACGGCAGATCCGCACGGGTCTCCAAACAAAAGAGTTCGACGCGGGTCTCCTGACCCCGCCGAAACGCCGGATCGAAGGTCTCCTCTTTGAAACGGACTTCCGCCCGACCCCCAACACAAGTCACCTCAAAACCACTGCGCGGGGCGAGTTCTTACCAAATCGCACTGCTCGACGAAATCGAGACGCTGCAATCCTCGCTGCGCCTGCGATCTCGAAACGCTTCCGGCTATCATCCGCCCGCGCCGGAGAACTGATCGTCAACTCGTTGCTCGTTGACGACCGCGCTTCAACACTTCGCAGAGACCATCGCATGACGCCTCCGGAACCTTTTCGCTATCGACGCTACTTCCCGTGGCTCCATCTCTTTCGAGCGTTCGGCATCGCTCTGGCGCTGCGGCAGCTTCTGTTGAGTGGCCTTGCACTGGCCGCCCTCTCACTCGGACAGAATCTCTTCAATGGGTTCGGCCTCAGTGAACCGGCCTCGCCCAAGCCCAGTCACGGTCGCACGGCTCAAATCGCCGAGATTCTGAACGAGTCGCCTCAAGCACCACCACGAACGGAGAACACACCGCCGAATGAGCCGGACCAGTGGCAACAGCGGTTTGGGGAGTGGCCCAAGGTGCTGTTCGCTCCGTCGGTTCGACCTTGGGGCGACGTGCTGTTCCCCGCGATCTCGATGTTGAGTCCCACCACGTCGCGGATGAACCGCGTCCTCGCGCTGCTTCAGTTCGCGTGGGCCATCTCCGTCTGGTCGCTATTCGGACTCGCGATCTGTCGGCTCGCTGCGATCCAAGTCGCGCGCGATGAATCGGGTTCGTTCCGACGAGCGACTCAATACGGAGTGTCGCGTTGGAAGTACGCCGTCGCGTCACCACTCATTCCACTGGCAGCAGCGATGATCGTGCTGTTCGGCGTGATGTGTCTGGTGGTGCCGAGTTACCTGCCGCTGATCGGTCACGTCTGGCTGTACGCCGCGTCCCCCGCACTCTTGGTGGGAGGCTGTGCCGTGATCGTCCTCGTACTGACCGCCGCGCTCGGCTGGCCCTTGATGATTGCAGCCATCGCGGTGGACGACTGCGACGGATTTGGTGGCCTCAGTCGTGCATATAGTTTCTGCACGGGACGACCGGCTCACGCGATCGTGTTCGCCACGGTGGCAGTGACATTCGCGAGCTTCCTCACTCACGTCGCTGCGACGCTCTTCGCAGCGGCCATTATGGTGGCTGGCACCGCAGCAGCCATTGCCACCAGCCATGCACCGCATCTTGAGACCGTCTCCCACGGCGGTGGCCTTGTCGCACACGCCCTCGTAGGAACATTCGTAATCAGCCTCTTCTGGACCAGCGTCACACTCGTCTACATGCTGCTGCGAGCCGCCGTCGATCAGCGACCACTCGACCACCTCGCCCCCGACGAAACCGAACGCCCCACTCGCAACCCTTTCCCCGTCGTCGGCATCCCCGCCACCGATGCGGCGAGTTCTGAGAGTGGCCCAACTTGATAGACCGATCGCCGCTTTGGCTCGCCGTTCGATCAGTTCACCATCGAGCAAATCGCGGGCGACCTGTTGCCCGACGCGACCGATGATCAAGTCATCGCGACCGCCTTTCATCGCAACACGCTGACGAACAGTGAGGGGGGACCGAACGACGAAGAGTTCCGCAACGTCGCCATCGTGGATCGCGTCAACACGACGATGGCCGTCTGGATGGGAACCACGATGGCGTGTGCTCAGTGTCACACGCAACAAAACGAGCCGCCTCTGCCTGACTTGCGTCGGACAGAGGCGGCTCTATTGAAACGGCTCGGTTTCGTCACCGTCCGTGGGAGGATGCTCCCTCTCGCCGACGCTCGGTCGGCCTGTAGAACATGCTGCTGGAAGACTCGGCACGCGGCCCTTGCTCACGAGTCCGTTGGTCCTCAAGCCGCTTCGCTCAGCGCACCATCATCGTCTTCATAGACGAGGTAATAGACGCTATTGGAACACTCTGCGAGCAGCGCCTTGATGGTCTCACTCGAAATGTCATCGCTGATCTGTTCCAGCGTGGCGATGACCTTGTCTACTTCGTCGCTGGAGATTTCTTCGTACTCTCCGTCGTGCATCTCACTCACCGGGATGACCTCCTTGTCTCAGCCGAACCTTGTGGTTGTTGTTCGCGACGCGGGTCAGTTCGTCCACCGCCCGACACCGTTTCGACTCTGCTTTGGCAAGCTGTCGCGAGCCTGATTGCTCCGTCCGTTCGCTCGGCAGGGAGAGTATCGGCGATGTACCGTTCGAGCATGAACGAGACCTGGCCGTGCCCAGTGGCAAGTCCGCCCCACCGTCGTAGTCTCAACGGAATCGTTAGAGTTTGCCTGACGAGGATCAGTGTGAGGAATTGGTCGCACGCTGCTTGGAATCGGCGCATCAACAACTGGTCGGGATTTGGTGAGCCGGGTGCCGTAAGGCCCCGGACTGTTCGACGAAGAATCCGGGGCCTCACGGCACCCGGCTCACCTCGATCATTCCGATTGATGACGGCAGGGATTGAACGTCGATTACTACTTCACGGTCGCTTTCTTCTTGGCAGGCAGCTTGCTCGCCACTTTCTTCGTCACCTTCTTCTGGGTGGACTTTCGCGCCGTCCCCTTCTTGGTCGATGCTGTCCCTTGGAAAATCTGGTCCCAGCCGGAAACAAACTTTTTGTTCGAGCCGGTGTGAACGGTGTAGCCAGTCATGGTGAACCTCTCTGAAGTGATGAGTCGATGCGGTGTGCCCACCCCGCGCAGTGAATGAGGCGGGTCCATAGGAATCTATCGCTGATCGTACTCGTCAGCGAGCCTCCCCGCGCTGTGGCGATCCAGTGATGCAGGAACAACTTCGGGCCTCAATTCACGCCCGCGATTCGGCCACTGACGTTCCCCACGGCAACGTCGCGCGAGGGATGGCATGTCGGTTGGGGTCTGGCTTATGATCGGCCCGCGTTCCCGCCGTTCATTTCCAACATTCGTTCTGCCCGGCCGGTCTGTTTCATTCGCGGTTTGATCCCTCTCGCCGACCACTCATTTTGTTTTGGAGCGTTTCATGATCTGCATCTCCGTCACTCCCGAATCACGCCAACTCGCCAAGGTCGATATCTACAACGCCGCCAACCAGTGCGACATCGTGGAAGTCTGCCTCGACCGGCTCCACAAGGAACCTGACGTGAAGGACATGCTCGAAGGATCGAAGAAGCCGATCCTTGTCTCCTGCCGGCAGCAGGAAGAGGGGGGGAAATTTGAGGGGACGGAAGACGAGCGAATGGCTCTGTTGCGACAGGCCATTCTCGCCGGTCCGGCTTACATCGAGCTGGACCCGATCACTGCTCAAAAGATTCCGCGTTTCGGCAAGACGCAGCGCGTCATCAGCTTCGCGAGTCTCACTCGACCCTTGAGCAACATCGAAGAGGCGTTCGACGAAGCGGTGCGCTGCCGCGCCGATGTCATCAAGTTTACGTGGCCGACCGAAACGCTCGAGGCCGCGTGGCCGTTGCTCGCCTCCGTCAGTCAGAAGCGAGCGTTGCCGGTTGTGGGGTTGGGTCTCGGGCGTTGCGGATTGACCTTCTCACTGCTCGGTCGCAAGTACGGCTCGCCTTGGATTTACGCGGCACTCGAAAAGGGGATGGAAGCGTTTCCGGGACAGCCGACGGTGGGCGATCTCGACAACATCTATCGCTGGCGCGATGTCGATTCCAAGACGCGGTTCATCGGGATCGCCGGGTCTGACATGGCGGAACAGGCCACGTCGAAGATCATGAACGCGGCGTTCGACAAGCTCGGGATGAACATGCGTTGCCTGCCTCTGGAGTTCAAGTCGCTCGATCAGATCCCCAAAATGCTCGACATCCTCAAGATTCCGGCCATCATTGCGACCCCGTCGATGGGTCGTCGCATCATGGGCTTGGCGACCAAGGGAGATGAAGTGGCGATGGCCTCCCAGATGGCGGATGTCATCATCAAACAGCCCGATGGTTGGCAGGCTCACAACTTGATTTGGAAGGCGGCGCTCAGGGCACTCGAAACCAAGATCGGCAAGAAGTCGCCGGAAGATCGGCCGCTCGATCGCAAGAACGCGATCATCCTCGGATCGGGTGGCATGGCGATCTCGCTGGCGCACGGGATCAAGAAGCGAAACGGTCTCGTCAGCGTGGCCTCGGGTGACGATGTCGAAGCGCAGAAGATCGCTCAGGCGGCAGACATTCGGTTCGTTCCGAACGCGAACATGTATGAGACTCTCGTCGATGTGATTGTCCTGACCGTTCCCAATATGGATTACGGTTCGAAGAAGTCGCCGATCAATCCGTCGATCCTGCGTCCCGGCATGACGATCCTCGACCTCAGCGAACTCCCCGCCGATTCGCCGCTGACGACGGAAGCGCGCGAACGGGGCTGCAAAGTTGTCGAACCAGCCGAGGTCTTCGCCGACTACATTGGCACGCTGTTCAAGTCCCTCACCGGACAAGAGTTGCCCGCCGATGCCTTTGCCGCCGGATTGGCGGAGTAGGCTTCAGACGACACAAGTGATTTCGATCTGGTTGTTGAGGAAACTGCTCCGATGAGTTCCCCCGCGTTTCTCGGTCTTGGCGAACTGCTGTGGGACTGCTTTCCCAACGGTCGGTTGCCGGGAGGAGCTCCGGCCAACGTCGCCTTTCACGTCCAGCAACTTGGCCTCAGTGCCGCGACCGTCACGCGCGTCGGCTGCGATCCGTTGGGGGATGAGATTTGTGAGTTCCTTCAATCGCAGGGTCTCAGCCTCGACCTCGTGCAGCGCGATCCGGTTCACGGCACGGGGACCGTCACGGTCGAGCCAACTTCCTTGGGAACGACCTACACGTTTCTGACTGATTCAGCCTGGGAGTTTTTGGTTCCGCAGCCGGAGTTAATCGCGGCAATGCAGTCCGCGCGAGCCGTTTGCTTCGGCACGCTCGCTCAACGATCCGATGTCAGTCGCGCGACCATTCAGGCCTGCCTTGAGGCGGTGTCGCGCGACTGCCTGGTCGTCTACGACATCAATCTCCGGCCCCCGTTTTTTGAGTGGGACTGGATCGAGCGATCACTCCACCACGCAAAGATGGTCAAGCTGAACGACGATGAAGTGCGGACGCTGTCACAGATGTTTCCGACCGGTCCTGCCAGCGCCCTCGGTTACGCGCGCACATTGCTGGCGGACTATCCGCAACTGGAGTTGGTCTGCATCACGCGCGGAGCCAACGGGTGTTTGGCCGTGAGTCGCACCGAGGTCGTCGATCTACCGGGGATCGCCGTGCAAGTGGTCGATA
>JAYVOX010000335.1:0-24299 GCA_043757695.1 Schlesneria sp. | reverse complement strand
GGTGTTCAATTGATGAATCCGCGTCGTCCGCGATTCAATATTTGATTGCCGCTTCGCTACCTGTCGCGGAGCGACAGGGCTACTCCCAATCAGCGACTGCGCCTCACGCCTCAATATGTCTCGCGCGTTTGCAGGAAGACCGCTTTCTTTTCACCGGGCAGTGTGAAGTCGAAGCCGCAGCGTTGGAAGAACTCATCCGACGACGTGATCGCCATCACTTCAAACACGTGACGTTGTCGCGCTCGCTCGACGCACGCCTGAACCAGCGCCTTGCCGATGCCGCGTCCTTGTTGATCGGGCGACACGGCCAAGCTCCGCAGTTCCGCCAGCTTGGATGAGTAAATCTCCAACGCGGCGAAGCCAACGATTTGACCGTTCGATTCGGCGATGAACCCGTCCACGGTCAGGTCTTCCAGTTCATCGTGAGTCCGCGGCAGCAGTCGTCCCCGTTCGACAAACGGCGCGATGAACTGCCCGAGTGCATCGACATCGGCCTCGCGCGCAGGACGCACCGTGAATCCCTCGTGCTGTTCGATGGAAGGCTGTCGCTCAGACATCGGCCTGTTACTCCTGACTGCGTTGAGTTGCCTGACTCCGACCGCGTGCCACTTCGTCTCACGCGCACTTCACCGACAAAACCGACGGGCTTTCGGTTGTGGGGGCGGCATCGTACAAACCGTCCCTCGCGAATCACAGGTTCCCTTTTAGGACGCTCCCGCACGATGGACTCACTCGTTTCTCTGCTCGCTCAATCCCTCAACGACAACACGTTTCAACGCCTCATCCTGAGCCAGCCGTTGCAGTCCACGAAAGGGAACATCCTCAAGGTGACCGTGCGACCGATTGAGTTGAACGGTGAGACCGCTTATCAATGGACCGCACGCACCGGGGCACAAGAGACGCACGAGAATCTCTCCTCCGACCAGTTGCGATTGCGAGCGAAGGCCGCGTTCGGGCAGACGTTTGGCGACGCGCATCTCTTCACGCTCGAAGCCGACTTCACGTTGAGGAAGAAGCCGCGCGGGCCTCTCAAAGTCAAACGAGCACCGTCGTCGCTCGCGCCTCAACCGGTCATGGAACACAACCGCGAAAAGAACTACCTGATCCCCGTCGGTAAGCCGTGCCCGTTCCTGACTGAGGTCGGCGTGATGCTTCCCGATGGCAAAGTCCGTCCGGCGATGTATCACAAATTTCGCCAGATCAACCGCTACCTCGAATTCGTCGATGACATCCTGCAATACCTTCCCGCCGAAGGAACGTTGAACGTCGTCGATTTTGGCTGCGGCAAGAGTTACCTCACGTTCGCGCTGCATTACTTGCTGACGACGATCCGCAATCGCACGGTCTCCATCGTGGGCCTCGATTTGAAAGAGGAAGTGATCGAAGACTGCTCGCAGATCGCCAAGAAACTCCGGTGCGAAGGGCTGCAGTTTGAGGTCGGTCGGATCGAATCGTTCCAGCCCGCCCGCTTCGAGCCTGCGGGTGCGGTGCATCTCACTGTTTCGCTCCACGCCTGCGACACCGCGACGGACGATGCTCTCGCCGCCGCCATTCGCTGGCAGTCGGATGCGATCCTCGCCGTCCCTTGCTGCCAGCACGAGTTGAACGGATCACTCGGCCGCGACCTGCTGCCGGGGATCACCGGCTTCGGAATCTTGCGTGACCGATTCGCGTCGATGGCCACCGACGCGCTCCGCGCCAAACTGCTCGAAGTGCGCGGCTACAAGACGCAGATTCTCGAATTCATCGAACTCGAACACACGCCGAAGAATCTCCTCCTGCGAGCCGTCCGCCGCAAGACACCCGATCCCGATGGTGATGCCTATCGTCAAGCCTCATTCGAGAAACTGAAGTCCGACCTGATGCTCGACACGTGGCGTTTAGAGCAGGCACTGCTTTCGTGATGAGCAGGCGAAAAGCGCTGGCAGAAAAATAGAGGGTAGAAAAATCAGAGTCGGATCAGCTTTGGTCGAGACGAGGTTTTGAAGCGGCTCTCATTTTTCTACCCCCAATTTTTCTGCCATTTCTCTGCGGCCTGCCGTGGTGCAGCAAATCCACCTTCACAACCGCGAGACCGCAGCCAGAACGCCATGCTGCGTTACGAAGTGCGCTGTTGTGGCCAATCGGGCGCGGCACGCTCATTCACCACGCCTCCGCCTTGGTCTCGCTTGAGACCCCCTCTGCGCGTTGCTTAGAATCCAACCGATCAAACAATCCTGTTCTCGGCGATGACCGAGATGTCGCTGACACCGATGCGGGCCACCTCTGCCCAATTCAACGCTCTGACTTGGAGAGATGGCTCATGCTCAATCTGACGGGACGCGGAACGGCTCACACCTGTGACGGCATCACTCGGCGAGACTTCATGCAGGTCGGGTCGCTTGGTGCGATGGGGCTGACGCTGGCGGACCTCGCGGCGATGGAGGCTCGTGCGACGGAGGCCGGGAAGAAGCCTGGCAAGGATGACCGGGCTTGCATCATGATCTTTAATCTCGGTGCGCCGAGTCAGCTCGACACGTTTGACCCCAAGCCCGAGGCACCTCTGGAAATTCGCGGTCCCTTCCAGTCGATCGAGACCAAGTCGCCTGAGATCCGCATCAGCGAAATCTTTCCGAAGCACGCGGCTCTCGCCGATCACATCTCATTCGTGAGGAGCTGCAATCACGGAGCGCCAGCCGTGCATGATGCCGGTTGGCAGATGATGCAGACCGGCCGCTTCTTCACCGGCGGAGTCAACACGCCTCACGCGGGCAGCGTCACCGCGTATCGAATGGGTCGCAAGACCGACCTGCCGCCGTTTGTCGTCCTCCCCGAATTGATGGGGTCGGGTGGAGGCGGCTTGCCCAACGGACAAGCGGGTGGGTTTCTTGGGAAGGCTCACGATCCGTTCGTTCTCAACGCCGATCCTTCTAAGCCTGACTTTGTCGTTCCCGACTTGTTGCCTCCCAAGCAGATCGGCGAAGCGCGGCTCGATCGCCGTCGCAAGTTGCGCGATGTCGTCGATGGAACGGTCACCGGCTTCGAGAAGAGCGAGAACGCGCAGCTTCTCGACACGAGCTTTCAGTCGGCCTTCCGCATCATCACCAGCCCGCAGGCACGCGATGCGTTCGACCTCACCAAGGAACCGCAAGAGGTGCGTGAGCGCTACGGCATGAACCGGTTCGGTCAGTGCTGCCTCTTGTCACGACGACTGGTCGAGGCGGGAGTTCGCTTCGTCACGATCAACACGTTCCTGACCGTGTTCAATGAGGTGACGTGGGACATCCACGGGACGCTGCCATTCACGTCGATTGAAGGGATGAAGAACATCGTCGCGCCGATGTACGACCAGGCTTACAGTGCCCTCATCGAAGACCTCGTGCAGCGCGGACTGCTCGGCAACACGCTGGTCTGCAACGTCTCCGAGTTCGGACGCACGCCGCGAGTCAACCCCGCCGGAGGCCGCGATCACTGGCCTCAATGCTGGACGGTCTACTTCGCGGGAGGCGGCGTCAAAGGTGGCCGCGTCGTCGGTTGCAGCGATCCGATCGGAGGCTACCCCGCCGAACGCCCGGTCACTCCCCCCGAAGTCGTCGCCACGATCTTCCACAGCCTCGGCTTCAACGTGGAAGATCACCTCCCCGGCCCCGCCGGACGACCATTCCCACTCGCCGACTTCGGTACGAAGCCGATCATGGAACTCTTCTCGTGATGAATGGAAGACGCATCGCTCTTCCTCCAAATAACCAACACGAATGTTCGGTTGTGTTGCTCGGACTACTGTAGTCCCGCCGCTCCGTCGGCGGGACCTCTTGTCGGCGGAGCGACAAGACAACAGTAGAAGCACGAACGACTCGCATCTTTCTTTCAAAGAGAGTCATCCGCATGGACCTGTTACTCACCCAACGCGACAAGATCAGACGAGTCATTCGCCGCCGCCGTCGCCTCGGTCTCGACAGCAAGGACGAAGTTTGGAACGGAAGGTACGTCATCATGCCCGACCCGGATAATCAACACCAAGAGTTCGTGTCAGAACTGATCTTTCTGTTGATGCTGGTTGTGACCCGTACAGGGTTGGGACGTTGCTTCGCGGGCGGCAACATCTCCAACCGCGCAGACAAGTGGACCTCGAACTACCGCGTTCCCGATGTCACCGTCTTCCTCAACGACAACCCCGCCGAGGACCGAGGCACGCACTGGCTCGGTGGCCCCGATCTCGCCGTGGAGATCGTCAGCGACAACGACAAGTCGCGCAAGAAGCTCGACTTCTACGCCAGCGTCGGCACGCGGGAACTCCTCATCGTCGATCGCGAACCGTGGCAGATCGAACTCTTCCGACTGACAAATGGCGAACTGGTCTCGGTCGGCCAATCCACCATCGCCAACGGCAACACCCTCACCAGCGAAGTTGTCCCGCTCACCTTCCGCCTCATCGCCGGAACGGCTCGCCCTCAGATCGAAACCCACCACAAAGACGGCGTTCAACAGTGGACGATCTAAGCTCCGCCCACGCTGATTTGGAGTGCGGAGATTCATCGCCGCTTTCCTTTCTTTGTCTCCTTCGTTGCCTTTGCGAGAGTCCCGTCCGTCAAAAAATGTTCAAGGCGAGAAATGAAAGCGGTGATGAATCTTCGCAGTCCAAATGAATGGGCAGCCGTCGTTCCAAAATATGCCGCAAGAACAGCGAGGCATCAGCATCCCGGAAACTTTTTCATATGGCGTATGAACGCAGTCCCTGTTAGTCCGGTGAGTTATTCTCCGTGCAAGCCCAATATCTCGAAACAATGCCTCCGCCACCTCGATTCGTTCGGATGAATCCTATCGCGCGCCGGTCACTCTGGTTCAGGCGATTGTTGCTATTGCCGCATGTCCTGATCGGTGCTTTGTTCATTTTCACGGCGGCGATGACGCCGCTCGTTGATCTGTTCGGAATCGAGTTGAAGTCGGAAATTGTCGCCAAACGAACTCGCACCAATTCCGAAGACCAAATCGAGAGACTTGTGGACTACTCGTTTGAGTTCAACGGAGTGAGTTACACCGAATCAGCCTTGGTCACACGTGACACATACGAGGCGATGGCGATTGGACACGTGACATCCGTGCGAGTGTTGTCATTCCTGCCACGGTGGTCGGTTCAGCCTGGCTTTCCGAACAAGTCCGCTTTGGCGGCGTATGACCCAGTCCTCTATTTCTTATTTCTATTCTGGAACGTGGTCTTAAGTATTTTTGTATGGAAGCTCTACTTTGAACCATGGAGAACGAATTGGTTGTTGACGAATGGTGTCGAGGCAAATGGAACCGTCCTGTCCATGAAAGTCGAGGCCCATAGCGATGGCGATAAAATGTATTTCATTCGTATTCGATACAAAGTCCCCGCGATTGATGTGGAAAACAGTTCGTACGCCACGCTGGTTGAGTACGACTTGAAGACCCGTGTCGATGGGGACGTGTATGCGGCACATCAGGAAGGCGATTCGATTGTCGTCTTGTTTGACCCGCGTCAACCACGCCGCGCCACTCTTGCCTCGAATGACATGTTTGAAATCCTGACGAACACGACCGTCTAAGTTTGATTCCAATTCATCTACTCTCCCGCTGCTAATGGAACCGCTGATGAAGCCTTCGCACCTTTCGTTGCCCACATTGATGATGACCTTGATTGCTCCAGCTCTCACTTGGGGCGACACCGTCATTGTGCTGCCTCGCGAGGTGACGCTCACCGGGTCGGAGGCTCGCCAAACGTTGCTCGTCGAGATGGCAGACGGGCCGCTCGTGACGGGGCCGGTTCGTGAGGGCGTCACATTCCAATCGGAGAACGAGGCGGTTGCGAAGGTCGTGGATCGGCTGGTCGTTCCGGTGGGGAATGGTTCGACTTCGATCAAGGTTTCGGCGAACGGGCAGACTGCGACAGCGAAGGTCACTGTTGAGAAGTTTGACGTGGCTCATCAGTGGAGCTTTCGCAATCACGTTCAGTCGGTGTTGTCGAAGACCGGCTGCAATGGCGGTGCGTGTCATGGAGCCGCCGCCGGAAAGAACGGCTTCAAGCTGTCGCTGCGAGGCTACGATCCCGAAGGAGACTTCTTTGCGATCACGCGACAGTCGCGCGGGCGGCGCGTGGTGCCTCACGATCCGGGCCGCAGTCTGGTGCTGACCAAGCCGACGGGAGCCATTCCGCACAAGGGGGGGCTGCGGTTCACCGAGGACTCGCACGAGTACCGCGTTGTCTCCGAGTGGATCGCGCAGGGGCAGGTCGCTCCGGCGGCGGACGATGCACGAATCAAGCGGCTCGAAATTCTGCCCGAAGCATCGCGACTAAAGGCGGGGACCGAGCAGCCGATGATCGTGCGTGCTCATTTCAACGACGGACATGTGGAGGATGTCACCCGCTGGGCCAAGTACACCTCGACCAACCACACGGTCTGTTCGGTCGATGATCGGGGGTTGGTGAAGGTTCTGGGAAGTGGCGAGGGAGCGATCGTCGCGTGGTATCTCGCCCAGAACACGACGGCGACCGTGACGGTTCCGTATGTTCAGCCCGTCTCGCCTGAGACATTCGCCTCCGCAAAGCGGGCCAACTTCATCGACGATCTCGTGCTGGAGAAGCTGGTCGCACTCAACGTGCCGCCGTCGCCGAAATCCGACGAAAGTGAGTTCCTGCGCCGAGTCCATCTCGACACGATCGGCCTGCTGCCAACGGTCGAAGAAACGAAAACGTTCCTCAGCGACACCGATCCCGACAAGCGGGCCAAGCTGATCGACCAGCTTCTGTCTCGTACCGAGTTCATCGACTACTGGGCCTATCAATGGTCCGACGTGCTGCTGCTGTCGGGCAGCCGACTGCGGCCCGAGGCGATCAAGTCGTACTACAAGTGGATTCGCGATCGCGTGGCCGAGAACGCGCCGTGGGATGAGTTCGCTCGCGGGATCGTCCTCGCGAAGGGAAGCACGATCGAAAACGGAGCGGCCAACTTCTACGCGCTGCATCAGGATCCGCAGGACATGGTTGAGACCGTTGCGATGGCGTTTATGGGGACATCGGTGCAGTGTGCCCACTGCCACGATCATCCGAACGAGAAGTGGACGAACGACGACTATTACGGCATGGTCAGCCTGTTCGCCCGCGTGCGAGGCAAGGGCTGGGGGGGCGACTTCCGCAGCGGAGACGGCAACCGCACGATCTTCCTCGCCGATCGGGGTGAGGTCTTGCAGCCTCGCACCGCGCGGCCTCAGCCGCCGAAGCCACTCGACGGCGATGCGATCTCGTTCGACGATCCCGCCGACCGCCGCGAGTTTTTTGCTAGGTGGCTGACCTCACCGCAGAACCCATACTTCGCGAAGGCCATCGTCAACCGCATCTGGGCAAACTACATGGGTCGAGGCTTGGTCGAAGCGGTCGATGACATTCGGCTCACCAATCCGGCCAGCAACGAAAAGCTGCTCGTTCGTCTCGCGGAAGAACTCGTCCACAACAAGTACGACTTGAAGAGCCTGATGCGCACGATCCTGCAATCGGAGACGTATCAGCGGTCGCACGCCGTTTTCAAAGAGAACGAGGCCGATCAACGGTTCTATGCTCACAGTTATCCAAGGCGACTCAAAGCCGAGGTGCTGCTCGACGCGATCTCGCAAGCGACCGCCGTTTCGACGACGTTCAAGGACCAACCCGCTGGCACGCGAGCGATCCAGCTTCCTGATGCCAACGTGGCCAGCTACTTCCTCGACACCTTCGGCCGCCCCGAACGAGTCCTCACCTGCACGTGTGAACGCTCCGACGAACCGAGCATGACGCAGGTCTTGCACCTCACGAACGGAAAGACGATCCAGGAGAAGCTGGAGGCGCAGGACGGTCGCATCGCGAAGTTCGTCGAGGCCAACACCCCCGACGCCGAGATCATCGACACCGCCTACCTGTCCGCCCTCTCGCGCTTCCCCAACGACAGCGAGAAAGAGCGGCTCCTAAGCCTCCTCACCGAAACCCCCGCCCCCGAAAAACGCCAAGTCATCGAAGACCTCTTCTGGAGCATCTTCACGTCGAAAGAGTTCTTGTTCCAGCATTGATTGGTGCAAGCAGGATGCCGTCGAGGCTGTGTGAGAGGCAACCCACGCAACGGGGGATCAGAAGTCATGACACCCACTCAACTGATCGAGTCGCAAATCTTGGTCATTCGCGGAGAGCGGATGATCCTTGCCGGTGACTTGGCCGCGCTGTACGGCGTGGAGACGCGGGCTTTGAACCAAGCCGTGAAGCGGAATCTGGAGCGATTTCCCGAAGACTTTGCGTTCTCGTTGACGGCGGACGAGTTCGCAGACCTGAAGGTTCGGGAGATGGTTACAGGCGACGGGCGCGCGGCTTTAAGATCACAAGTTGTGACCTTAAAGCGTGGGCACCATGCCAAGTATCCCCTACGCCTTCACGGAACATGGGGCGATCATGGCCGCGAACGTACTCAGCAGCCCGCAGGCCGCAGGCCGTGGCGATGAGCGTCTATGTCGTGCGAGCGTTCGTCCACATCCGCAAGCAACTGTTCGCCAATGCCGCCATTCTCAAACGGCTCGCGGAGATCGACAAAACCCTGCTGAAACAGGACTCTCAGCTTCGCGATGTCTACCAAAAACTTCTCCAGGTCGTGAATCGTGCCCTGAAACGGAGCCGCATCGTGGCGTTGCTGGGGCCGAGGCAGTCGGGCAAGACCACGTTGGCTTGGCGGTTGGTTCCGATCGACTCGCTCAATTACATTGATCTGGAAGACCCGCAGGGACCGGCCCGCCTCACCGAGCCGGATACGGCACTGCGTCCGCTCACGGGACTGGTGGTGATTGACGAGGTCCAGCGCCGCCCCGACTTGCTTCCGCTGTTGCGAGTGCTGGCGGATCGCATGCCGCTTTCCGCAAGGTTTCTGATCCTCGGCAGTGCCGCCCCGGAATTGTTGAAGCAAGTCGTCCGAGACGCTGGCCGGGCGACTGGAGACGATTCCGTTGGAGGGCTTTCGTCTGGCAGACCTGGGTGCGCGGATGCAGTCGCGGCATTGGTTGCGCGGCGGCTTCCCGTTGTCCTACACGGGGCGGACGGAGGAGAACTCGCTCGCGTGGCGGAAGCACTTCTGGCAGACGTTTCTCGAACGCGACCTGCCACAGTTGGGTGTGACCATTCCGTCCGTCGCGCTGCGCCGCTTCTGGGATATGCTCGCTCACTATCACGGACAGATTTGGAACGCGGCCGAGTTGGCGCGTGCGCTGGCCCTCAACGAATCGACCGTGCGACGTTACCTCGACCTGTTGACGGGCGTGTTCATGGTCAGACAGTTGCCGCCGTGGTTTGAGAATCTCGGCAAGCGGCAGGTCAAGGCTCCGAAAATCTATCTGCGCGACACCGGCCTACTGCACGCGCTGCTCGGCACCACGAATCAACGCGACCTCGAACATCACCCCAAGGTCGGGGCCTCGTGGGAAGGCTATGCCGTCGAGGAAGTTCTCAAGGCGCTGCAACCGGACGAGGCGTATTACTGGGCCACGCACAACGGCGCGGAGATCGACCTGCTGCTGCTCAAGAAGGGGCGTCGCATCGGAATCGAATGCAAACGGGCGGACGCTCCCACGCTCACCCCGTCGATGCGCATCGCCCTGACCGACCTGAAGCTCGATGAACTCAAAGTCGTCTACCCCGGTGACAAACGCTACGCCCTGGCCAAGAACGTCGAGGTGGTGCCGCTCGCGCAGCTGGTTAACGCCGAGTGACCTCACCATGTTGCGAGCCGAAACCCCCGCCTCCGAAAAGCACCAAGTCCTCGAAGACCTTGTCTGGAGCATCTTCACCTCGAAGGAGTTCGTGTTCCAGTATTGAGTGAGTAGGGTGCCGTCGAGACTTTGCGAGACGCACCACACTCACAAGCATTGGACAGTGGGGTGCATTTCGAAGCTTTTATTCGAGACGCCTCTCACTGAGCACGCGACCGATCCGGCGTCAGAGTAGCGGTTCATGCGCGTCGAGGGTCCAAGTGGATGGATGCTGCGTGAAGCCGAGCTTGGGGTAGTAATCGATGGCTAGCGGAGCGGAGAGCAGGACGAGCTTGCATTGGGGGCCGACGGCCTGGCGAGTCTGTTGAATCAGTTCGCGGCCGAGGCCCCGCCGCTGATGTGACTCGCGCACGGCCAGGTCGGACAGGTAGGCTACAAAACTGAAGTCGGTCAGGGAGCGAGACACGCCCACCAGCAGCGTTCCTTCCCATGCGGTAACGATCAGGTTTGCGTGACGCAGCATGTCGGCCATAGCGGCGCGATCGGTCAACGGGCGGCGGACACCCAGCGACGTGGCTGAGTACAACTCGATCAACTCATCTAGGTCGAGGTCATTGCCAATGCGAAAGGTGATCGCCGTCATGTTCATGACCTTGTCGATTCCAGCAGATGTGATTTCAACGTCTGCTCAACCCGGCCGCTTCGGATCCTTGGCCAACGGCAGGGAGACGCGTTTGCCAGTCCAGGCCGATTGATAGATCGCGAGGATGATCTCGACCGCCTTGCGACCTTCGTCACCCGTGATCTTGGGCGGCTTGCCGGTTTGAATTGCCTTCACGAAGTCCTTCAGTTGCTCCATGTGGCCGACATAGCTGATGGCCGTGGGATCGCTGGCTCCTCCCGTCCCGCCGACCTTGCGCGTGAACTTTTCCACGATCGACTTGTCTTTGGCCTTCGGCTTTTCAAACTGCCACAGCAACACATCATCTTGCTCGACAATCACCGATCCCGAAGTGCCATGAATTTCGGTTTTCTTGAGCAGCCCTGGCCACGCGGCGGTCGTGGCTTCGATCGTTCCAACTGCACCATTCTTAAACTTGATCGCGGCGACGCCGATGTCCTCGACCTCAATCCGTTCGTGAGCCAGTGTGGACGTGACGGCACAGACTTCCGCCACGTCACCCATGAACCATTGCAGCAAGTCCACATTGTGAATGGCTTGGTTCATGTAGGCCCCGCCACCGTCCAATGCCCACGTGCCACGCCAGCCACCTTGGTCGTAATACTCCTGCGTTCGCCACCATTTGACGTAGGTGTCGCCCAGTGTCAGCGTTCCAAACCGGCCTTCCGTGACCGCTTCCTTCAGCGCGATATTGGCGGCACTGAACCGCGACGGAAAAATCGGGCAGAGCATCACGCCGTTCTTCTGACAGGCATCGAGTATCGCGTCGCAACGCTTGAGAGTAATCTCCATCGGCTTCTCGACGACCACATGCTTCTTCGCCTTGGCAGCCTTCACCGCTGGCTCCAGATGAGCGCCGCTCGGCGTGCAGATCGTGACGATGTGAACGGCGGGATCGGCCAACATCTGGTCAAGGTGGTGGTACGAAGTGACTCCCGGATTGGCCACCGCGAACCGGTCTGCCGCTTCAGTTCGCGAGTCAAAGCAAGCGACGATCTTCGCCCCCTTGATGTGCTTGACCGCCTCCGCATGAAAGTTCGCAATCATGCCGCAGCCAACGATGCCAAATCCGGTGGTCGCCATGAGCAAGGTCTCAAGAAAAAGTGAACGCGACGCCAAGCTGCGGACAACAATCCCAGTCAACTACGCCCGGGAGGATTCGAACCTCCGACCGACGGATTAGAAATCCGTTGCTCTATCCAGCTGAGCTACGGGCGCGTAGTCGATTTTGCGAGACACGGTGTCAGTGTTGAGCCGAGTGTTGTGGGCGGTCCAGCAATGCTGTGATTGCTTCTCCGACCTTTGTGGGCGGAGTATTGAACTGAGTTGAGCGAATTGCAAGTTGTGTGGTTCGCGCGATTGAGTGGTGCTACTTCCACCAATCCCGAAGGGGAACGCCGCGCGGCTGAAGGATGCCGTCCTTGATTTGCTATCGCGAGACGTACTTGGTTCAACCGCCATGTGTTTGGCACCGTTTGCCTTGGGGCTGTTGTCTGGTCTCATGAGAGTGATCACATTCGGCCATTTTGAAAAATCAGGATCAAAGAACGACGCAGGCCGGACGAGCCGGCCTGCAAACTCAAGTCGATCTCAGATTGAGACCAACGGGCGAGCGACTCAGACAATCGAGGAGATCGCTGAGGTTGTGTCAGGCACCGGTGGTTCCAACCATGCGCTGAATCTTTGCGCGGCGTTCTGCGCGGCGGCGAGTACGACGGCTGGTCTCACTCGGCTTCTCATAGAACTCACGGCGACGCATCTCCTTCTTGATTCCGGAGTGCTCGACCAACTTACGAAACCGCTTGACCGCATCGTTGACTGACTCGTTATCCCGCAACCGCAACTTGACCACACAGTCCTCCCATCAGGATTACTCAAAAATTTGAACTGATTCCGTCGGCTGACCGATCCCAACGCCGGTTGCCTTCTTAAACGGACGCGGGATGGTAGCGGGGGCGTTGACAATTGGGAAGTCCACGACTTGCGGCTGTTTTCGCGAGTGTTACGAGCATCGGCTCTCGCAAATGTGCCATTGATCTGCGGTTTTTGCTCGCACCCGTCAGTTGACTGGCTCTTGAAGCCGGTCGCGTGGAAACCGAGGGCGGGCGGGTTACAAACCTGCTCCACAAGTCTTCCAACGGGCTGTTATGAATTCGGCTACCACTTCACATCGTCGCGTTATTGGCAGTTACTACACGCCGGAGTGGCTCGCTCGCGGCGTCGTTGGACGTTGCTTTGGGGTGGGGTTGGCTGGAGCACCGGTCACGATTCGTCGTGTGATTGACCCGGCGTGTGGTGACGGTGAGTTCGTGTTGGCTGTCTTGGAATATCTCGGCCGCCCTGTTTCGGATCGGTTGAGCCTGGTGCGAGAGAGCCTGTTTGGCGTCGATGCCGATCCAGCGGCAATCTCGGCATTGCGTGCGCGAGTCACGGCGTGGATTGGTGGTCCCTCAGTGACTGAAGGTGAATCTGAGGCGACGCTCGTGCGACAGTACGCACAAGAAGTACAGCGTGTCGTGGAGTCCAATTTTCTGTGTGGCAATGCGCTGCTTGGCCCCGACTGGTCGATGTCATCCGCCGAGATTGCTGAGGCTGGTCCATCGCTCACGTCAGTCATTGATTGGGCAACCGCGTTTCCGCACGTGGCGGCGGAGGGGGGCTTTGATCTTGTCGTGGGGAACCCACCGTACCGGAGAGAGCTCAACGCGAAGGCCGACTTCGATCTCATCGCCGCTTCGCCAATGGGGCAACGCTGGCGACGACCGCGCATGGACCTCTGGCATTACTTTTTACATCGTGGTCTCAACCTACTGAAGCCGGGTGGAACGATCTGTTTCATTGTGAACAGCTATTGGACCGGTTCCACAGCGGCCAAGTCACTCGCGATGAGAATGTCGGCCGAGACGACGATGGAGGAAGTCCTGTTGTTCGGTGGGACGAAGTTGTTTCGCGATGTCACTGGCCGACACCTGGTCTTCCGCGCGACGAAGCCGTTCGATCCGAACGTCGCTTGTCGAGTCGTTGACCTAACGAAGGTTCCGATCGAACAACTTGCCGATCAGCTATCACGATCCGGATTGTCCACATCAAGCCGCCTCGTCTCGCAAAGTGATCTCTGGCGCGGCGGCATGTTGCGAGTCGAGTCGATTTGTGACGAACGTGAGCTTCGCAGTGACGGGCCTGCGCTCGGCGAAGTCTTCGACGTTCGACAGGGGATTGCCGAGAACCCGCCGTTTGTGACGAAGGTTCTCGCCGATGAATTGGGCGACGCTTCATGGAAGGGGCGCGGCGTGTTTGTGCTGACGGAGGCTGAGATCGCGGCGCTGCGACTGTCGGACACAGAGCGATCTCTACTGAGGCCGTACTTTGCGATCTCCACCATCTCACGGTTCACCCTTGCGCCGCGGCCGTCGCATTGGCTGCTGTATTTCACGCGGCAGACCGCTCCGGCGTTGGAAGCGTTGCCTGGCTTGGCACGTCACCTCGCGCCGTTTCGTGAAATGCTCGAACGGCGGCGAGAAGTTCGCTCCGGCACGCTGGCGTGGTGGCACCTGCATTGGCCGCGAGAAGAGCGGTTGTTCACGGCACCGCGAATCCTCTGCGTGCAGATGGGGCATGTCCCACGATTCGTGTTTGCCGAGCGACCCACGTTTGTGGGGTTCTCGCTGAATGTGATCGTGGAACGACTGGCTGCAAGTGGCCCGCCTCAACAACCGGGATCAGCCCCGTCGCTGACAGCGCTCTCAGCGATCTTGAATTCTCGACGGGCACAACACTGGTTTGAAGCGAATGCCAAACACCGCGGCGCAAACCTCGACATCAGCGGCACCGTCTTGAAGCAGTTCCTCTTGCCCAGCCGCAACTCTCCGGAACTCGATGCGCAACTCTGCCAACTCGTTCGCGACTGGCCGTCGCCCTTGAGCGACAGTCACAACAGAGGCAGTTCCGACAAGGACAGCTCCGACGAGGACCGTCTCAAGCATGAAGACATCACGCAGAGAGCTACCGCTGAGGCGGAATTGGAACGACTTGTCTCCGACTGGTATGGCGAGGCTCTCAGCACGGGCGCATGAATAACCGTCGAAATTGTGTGAGCCGGGTGCCGTGATCGTCACCATGTTCAGCCAGTGATCGATGCGTCGCTCCTTCAGTACAGGCGAGGCTTCTGTACTTCTGTCCATGCCTTACTCGACACCACGAGGAACGGCTCGCTCTGATCGCAACGACCCTAGCGAAGAGTCCGGTTGAACTGGGGCCAAACTCATGGTCGCGTAACGCCACTCGTTTGAAAGTCCCCACTTTTCTTGGCATCATCCCCGCCCCTTCGCACTCTGTTGCGAAGCCGCGTTGCGTTGCCCTTCTTGGCCCGCGACGACTCTGTTGGCCAAGAAGGGCCGTCTCGCTGAAGCAGCCACCTGTTTCAGCCCGCCCGATCTGACCGAAGCGACCTTGAGTCACTTCCAGCGACTCGATGGTTTCGAGCCAACCCCTGTTTTGAAATTGCCTAGCGGCTGGAGTTATCCAGCGCGACTGGGCGTCGTCCCCCAGAGCGGTGTCGGTGTCAGCCGCCCCATTGTCGATTGAAAGAAAGAGCGAGGGTTTTGATGGAGCAGGATTGCTTGGGCCGACATCTCATTATCGAATTGTGGGGCTGCAATGGATCGATCAACGATGCTGCGCATGTGAAAGCGGCAATGCTCGATGCGGTGACGGCTGCGAACGCGACCTTGTTGAACATCTTCGTTCACACGTTCAGCCCGCAGGGAGTCACCGGCGTCGCCGTGTTGGCGGAGTCCCATCTTTCGATTCACACTTGGCCCGAGCATGGCTATGCCGCTGCTGATGTCTATACCTGCGGCACGTCACTCAAGACCCGCGAGGCGGCGGACGTTCTCTGCCAGGCGTTCCAAGCCAGTCAAACGAACATCATGGAAGTGACGCGCGGCGTCCCGCCCGGTGTCGCGCTGCCCCAGTCCGGGGCCTCTCAGCCCGTGACAACTCCACTCGATCATGCTCGCAAGTTGACAGGGTCACAATTCAAGTCCGTTGGCGGTAAGAATTCAGCGACTCAAGCCGCTGCCAAACGTTTGGGTGGCGGAGTCTGAGGAGGGATGTGCCGCTCTTAAGCCACCGTCAACTGGCTCTGCGAGTTTCCTCTACCCCAGATACCTCTTCGGGATTTCGGCACCCGCGACGTGTTCGAGTTTGCGGATCTTGCACATCTGATAGACGTGGATGCGGAAGTCGGGGCAGGTGCTGACGAGGCAATAGGCGTCCGTCGGCGAGAAGCCATAGTCGGTGATCAGCCAGTCCATCAGCATGATCGTCGCAGTCTCGACCGCCACTTCGAGCGGCCGCGACGCATGAATCGCGATGATCGAATCGGGCTTATCGATCCGCATCCACGGCGTCTTGCGACCCTTGATGAGGTCGAACTTGATGCGCGTCGTCGCCTTCGTTTCGGCGGCGGTGCCGGTGAACTCGGTGTCACCCTGACTCGCGTGGACATCACCCATGCAGAAGAGTGCGCCGGGATGAAAGACCGGCAGATGAATGCGATGCCCCGGCGCGACATCGCGAATGTCGAGGTTCCCGCCCCACTCACCTTGTCCGTCGAGACTCGTCGTCACTTCGCGATCCGGGCAGACACCGAGCGTTCCGATGAACGGTGTGATGGGCCACGTGATCTTGTCGTTGAAGTGCAGCGTCCCATCGCGCGTCGTGCCACTCGGGCCGGGCGTGTGTGGGAAAATCTTGGTCGTGTATTCCCCGGACAACTCGGGCCAGCGCGTCGATTCCCCGAGTGGGCCTCGTCGCGGCCCGATTGCGACCCACGAGTAATCGTCCACGAGAATGTCGTCGATCGTGACGACCAGCGTGTCTCCCTTCTCAGCCCCCTCGACGAAGATCGGCCCCGCGATCGGATTGGCCAGCGCGGGAGTCCGATCAAACCCGGGCCGCTTGCCCGGCATTGCCAAGTCCTCGACCGACTTGAAGTAGCCGGTGCTGGCGTCATCGGTCTCGATCTCAATGCTCTCACCCGGTGTCACACTTAACAGCGGTTCGTCGCGAAAATCAAAAGCGTACTTGCGGGCTTGTTCGCGGTGAACGCGTTGCATGATGAAGGTCTCCTCAAACGGGGTGATTGATCGGGTGGGGACGATAGCCCAATGGTGCTTGGTTTCAAAAGTAACCCGCAGCGTCAGCGTGGGATTCCGCAGGTTGATGTGATGCGGCGCTCCCGCGCTGACGCTGCGGGTTACTGTGCGGCCTTGGGTTTCGAGACGAACCACGGGTAGATCGTGGGGAGGACGAGTGTCGTCAGCAGCGTGGACGTGATGAGTCCCCCGATGACGACCGTGGCGAGAGGCCGTTGCAGTTCGGAACCGGCCGAGCGCGACAGGGCCATCGGCAGGAAGCCGAGACTCGCGACGAGGGCCGTCATCAGGACCGGCCTCAGTCGCGCCATCGCGGCTTCTTCCGAGGCGGCCTGCGGTGTGTGACCCGCTTCGCGCAGGTTCTCGGCCGCGCTGACCCAGACCAGCCCGTTGAGAACCGCGACACCGAACAGCGCGATGAAGCCGACTCCCGCCGAGATGCTGAACGGCATGCCACGCAACGCCAGCGCGAAGACTCCTCCCGACGCGGCAATGGGGACCGCGAGGAAGATCAGCGACGCCAGTCGCGCCGAATGAAACGTCGTGTGCAGCAACAGAAAGATCAGCAACAGAACGACCGGCGTAACGAGGGCCAGCCGCAGACTGGCCGATTGCAGGTTTTCAAAGTCGCCGCCCCATTTGATCTCGTAGCCGACCGGAAGTGTCACGTCGCGCGCGATGGTTCGCTGCGCCTCCTGCACAAAGCTGGCAACGTCCCGGCCGCGCACGTTGGCTTGAATGTAGGTGCGGCGGCGAGTCCCTTCGTGCTCGATGCTGGGAGGCGATTCCTCCACGATCAGGTCCGCCAGTTCGCCGAGCGGAATCTGATGGCCGTCGGTACCGGAGACCGGAAGCTGTTCAAGCCGCTTCACATCCTGACGCCATTCCAGCGGAATGCGGACGACAATCGGAAACCGCATCCGTCCCTCAAACACCAGACCTGCGCGGCGACCACCGAGTGATGCCACGGTTTCCATGACGCGCGCCGCGTCGATGCCGTAGCGCGCCAAAGCCTGCGGTTTCACCTGGATCCTGACCGTCGGCAGGTCGGCCTGGTGCTCGGCCTTCACGTCGGCAGCCCCGTTGATCCCGTGCAGAATCTTTTCGATCCGCTTGCCGAAACGAGACAGCGTCGGCAGGTCTTCACCGTACAACAGCACGGCCACGTCCGCCTTGACGCCCGCGACCAACTCATCGACGCGCATCTCGATCGGCTGCGTGAAGGCGAACAGACTGGCGGGTACGTTGTCGGTCAGGATGGCCGACATCTCGGCGATCAACTCGTCGCGGCTTTTGTGCTGCGGCCAGTCGTGCTCCGGTTTGAGCATGACCCAGATGTCGGTTTGCTGTACGCCCATGATGTCGTTCGCGATTTCGGGCCGCCCGGTTTTGCAGAAGACAGTCTTCACCTCGGGAAACTTGAGCAGCAGCGTCTCAACCTGTTGACCGAGTGGCAGCGCATCCTCCAACGTGGCGCTCGGCAGGCGGTTGGCTTCGATCAGGATGTCGCCCTCGTCGAGTCGCGGCATGAACTCCGCGCCGAGTTGGGTCGCGACCGGAACGCTCGCCGCAAACACGAGGCACGCCAGCAACACCGTGATGATCGGATGCGCGACGACTCGATGGACGAGCGGGTGATAGATGCGATGCAGGACGCGAATGAGCCAGATCTCTTTCTCTTCCATCTTCTTGGGCAGGGCGAGCGATGCGAGAGCCGGCATCAGCGTGAGCGACAGCACCAGCGAACCGGCCAACGCGAACAGGACCGTCAGCGCCATCGGCCGAAACAGTTTCCCTTCCGATCCCTGCAAGGCGAGCAACGGGACGTAGACGATCGCCACGATCAGCTCGCCAAACATCGTCGGCTTGCGGACTTCGATGGCCGCGTCGCGAATGACCTCGTCATGCGGACGCCCCTCGCGGTTGAGCGAGATGCGCCGGATGCAGTTCTCGATCATGATGACCGAGCTATCGACGATCAGGCCGAAGTCGATCGCGCCGAGACTCATCAGGCTGGCGGAGACTCCCAGCGCCGCCATCAGGTTCGCGGCGAACAGCATCGACAGCGGAATGGCCAGCGCGACGATGATCCCCGCACGCAGACTGCCGAGCATCACCAGCAACACCATGACGACCAGGCATCCTCCTTCGAGCAGGTTCTTTTCGACGGTGTGCAGCGTCCGTTCGATCAGGTCGGCGCGGTCGTAGATCACTTCCAGCGTGACACCTTTGGGAAGCGTGCGTTCAATCTCCAGCAGCCGTTCCTTCGCGGCATAGACCACCTCGCGCGAGTTCTCTCCAAACAGCAGCATCACCATTCCCATGACCGCTTCGCCGCGACCGTCGCGCGTAGCGGAGCCTTGTCGCGAGAGCGGAGCAATCATCACGTCGGCCACGTCGCGGATGAGCACGGGCGAACCGGACTTGCCAACATGCAACACGACTTGTTCGATGTCCTCGACTCCGCTCAACAAAGCCTGTCCGCGAATGAACCGCTGCTCGCCGTGATGCACCACGTAGCCGCCGCCCGCCGTCGAGTTGTTCTCCTCCAACGCCCGAAACAGATCGGCGAGCGAGACGCCGAAGCTGGCGAGCCGGTTCGGGTCGGGCTGCACCTCGAACGATTTGTAGTAGCCGCCGTGCGAGTTGATCTCGGTGACACCCGGCACCTGGCGCAGGCGCGGCGCGATCTGCCATTCGAGGATCGTGCGCAGCTCCATCGCCGTCAGATGCTCGGCCCGCACTTCGAACTGCAAAATCTCACCGAGTGCCGTGGTGAGCGGGATGAGACGCGGCGTGCCATAGCCGGCGGGGATTTTCTCGATGGCCTCGGGCAGTCGCTCGGTGACGAGTTGCCGCGCGCGATAGATGTCCGCCCCTTCTCGAAACACGACAGTGACCGAGGAGATTCCGAGCCGCGACACGCTGCGAACCTCCTCCACGTTGGGCAGCCCGGTCATCGACTGCTCGACGGGATAGGTCACGTACTGCTCGACCTCCAGCGGCGAGAGGGCACCGGCGTCGGTGACGATCTGCACCTGCACGTTCGTCAAATCGGGCACCGCATCAATCGGCAGCCCGAGCGCCGAATACACGCCCAGCCCGCCCATGAGCAGCACCAGACAGATCACGAGCATCCGGTTATGCAGTGAGAATTCAATCAACTTGGAGAGCATGCGCTTCGTGTTTCTTTCCTGTCCCCTCGCCCCAGCTTTGTGGGGAGAGGGGACAGGGTGAGGGGTCTTCGAGTTCAGTCAAATCGCAATTCAAAACCAACCCGCAGCGCGAGTTTGAAAGTTAGTGGTTTCAAGTTCAGTAGTTCCAAGTTTGGTGCGGTGTGCCTCCGCCTTTATCCCGAAGGGATTGCGTCCCATAGCCCAGGGTTGCCCGCGAATGCGGGCTACCCTGGGATCAAGGTCGAGCGCCAACCACTACCCTGAAAGGGTTGCATCGTTCGACAAGCTGGGATGACGAAACCCCGTTGGGGTACGAGACACTTCTCCATAGCAACCCAGGGTAGCTCGCTCCGCTCGCAACCCTGGGCGATGTGACAGAACTCCTTCGGAGTAAAGACGAATGCAAAATGCGCAACTCCCTCGCTCACGCTTCGGGTTATTGAGGCTCACTCATCCGGCTCCAGCAACAACTCGGACTTCAACACAAACGTTCCTGAGGTGGCGATGCGGTCTCCGGTGGTCAGGCCGGACGTGATCGCCACCCAGGGATCGATACTCGAGCCGACAACCACATCGCGCGTTTCAAACTCGCGCGGGCCGACTTCGACGAAGACGAACGTGCGCCCTTCGTGTCTGACGAGCGCGCTGTCGGGGATCGCGAGGGTCTCGCGCGGCGGGCTATCTGGCAGCAGAACGCGCACGAACAGACCCGGCTTCAAGAGATGGCCGTCGTTGCGAATGTCGGCCACGATCGGTGCCGCGCGGGTCTCGGCATTCACCGCTCGACCGACGAAGGCGATCGTCGCGTCGAGCGTCTGGCCGGGCAGGGCGGGTGTCTGCACCTGGATCGTCTGACCGGCGGCGAGTGACAAGGCGGACCAGTCCTTCTCGCGAATGTCGGCCTGCACCCACATGCGCGTGGTGTCGGCCAACACCAGGATTTCGTCTCCCTGACGGACTCGCTCGGTGGCGGCGAGCTTCACTTCTTCCACGGTCGCCGCAAACGGGGCCGTCACCGGCCACGTGCTTTGTGACCCGACTGGCGTTGGACCGTCCTTCACTGCCTCTGAGGAAGCATCGGCCGCTTGACCCGTCAGCCACGTGAGTCGCTCTTTGGCGATGGCCAAGCGGCGCGTGGCATCATCAAACGCGGCGCTCGCCTTGCCGAGTTTCTGCTTCGAGTCGAAGCCGACCTGTTCACTGGTCGCCTGGAAATCGGCCGCCGCCGCGTCGCGAGCCGCTCGTTGTTCGAGCACCGTGCGCGTGCTGACCGCTCCCTCCGCCAGTGACTTCAAGTTGGCGTTGATCGTCTCGGCGGTGCGGAACTTGGAATAGGCCGAGAAGATTTCACGGCGAAAATCGCCGAGCGGCTTGTCGGCGAAGTCGCGTTCGAGGACCGCGATCTCCTGCGGTCGCTTCAGCCGAGCGAGCAATTCATCGAGGTTCGTCTGGAGCGCCTGCCACCAGTCTCGTTCGCGCCCGGCCAGTTCGAGATCCGCCTGTTGTTGCAGGACATCCGCGCGACGCTCACCCAACTCGGGGCTTTCGACCACCGCGAGGACTTGCCCTTCCTCAACGCGCGCCCCCACTTGGACCGCCATCTTCCGCACGACGCCATCGAAGGGAGACTTCACGGCAACATGCCGTGTCCCGTTGTAGTCGATGCGCCCCGGCACGATGCGCGTTGGTTGCAACGTCCGTCGCTCGACCGGCGCGACGACGATTCGCGCGGCAGCCCACTTGGCTTCGGTCAGACTCACGCGACTCTTCGGCTCCGTCGGCGCGTCGGCGCGCGTCGCAGGAGACTCCGGCCGCTCGCCTTGATGAGGCGGACGCAATGCCTGATATCCGGCCACCGCGGCGGCCCCGACTCCCAACATTCCGACGATCATCAACCCGCGACTCGCCATAAAAAACATCCTTCCTCAATCGACAGAGCTTCGTTTCGTGAAGCAGAGCCGTCACGGACTCGTACTACTTGTTTGCGATTTCGTGTTGGCCCCCGTCCGTTTTGCGAGGCGGCTTCACTCGTTGCGTATGCGTGCTGAAGTCGAACATGGTTCATCCGCGCGTCAGCGCTCGCCTTCATCCGTCGTCCTGTTTCGCATCCGTGCGGACTGTGCTTCAGAAAAAATGATCGCACGGATGGCAGGGCCGGACCACGGATGAAGGAAGAGATGGGAGAGCAGTGCGTCCGACCTCAGCACCAATGTCGGTTTGCAGCTAGACGCACGACGAACCGTAGGCTCGCGGTGAGTGATCGCGGGAACGCAGAGGCCTGCCGTGATCGAGCGAGACCGGCACTCAACAGCGTGACACGCGCAGCAA
Source organism: Schlesneria sp. (assembly GCA_043757695.1). Classification (GTDB taxonomy): domain Bacteria; phylum Planctomycetota; class Planctomycetia; order Planctomycetales; family Planctomycetaceae; genus Schlesneria. The sequence goes on along the minus strand of JAYVOX010000335.1, from coordinate 2,241 downwards.
GGTGCGCAACGGGACCGCATCGAGATACGTGCCGAGGAACTGCGTCGGACGGGCCGCAGTGACGATCGGCGTCAGAGAGAGGACGCGCGCGGCGTTCCAGTCGAAGGGCACGTATCGCTCGGCTTCGAGTGCCACCGTCGGACTCGCCGTCGCTTGGCAGCTCACGAACGGATCGTAGAACGGAGCATGATCCGGCTGACCATCCTCGTCATACGGTTCATCCACGATGGGATCAGCCAGCAACACCAGATGAACGTGCCAGCCAAATTCCACGTGCGAATTGACGGCGACATCCAGGTGATGCTGATTGAGATGTTCGACCGCCGCCGACGGGCTGAACGGACCCTCAATGTCGGACCCATGCGCGTGGATCATCGGCAGTGGCGCGTGCCAGAGCGAAAGGATCAGACACAGACGCCCGAGTACGGACAGTCCGCGCGAGATCGACTTCACAAATGGACGTTGCCCCGACATCGAACGGTTTCCTTTCTCAAGTGCGGCGACACTCTATCCCAATTGTGAGCAGAGTCAATCAACGATTCGATCGTCTGACAGGGCCAGCGCTCCTTTCAAAGTCAGGTGCGTCGAGTCTTGCGATGGCTGCTGGTGCTTGGTTTTCATGCGTCGAGATTTGTTGGATTCGTGGTTCAACTTCTTCTCCTCTGTTCTGGTGGGCTTCTCGCGCTGTGCCTGGACACGCTGCATGCTTCGGCTCATCTCCCGTGGTTGCCGTCGGTCAATCGTCCTTGAGACTGTCTCCGCGACGTTGTCTGAAATCGTTGAAGTGCCTGTGCGATCTGTCGGTCGTTTCAGTAGTCTGCCGCTGCGCTTTCGTCGCGTGCGATTTCTCGTTCTTCTTTCGTGAGGCTCCAACATGTCTGATCGTCCTGCCAAGTCTGTTTCCCAGATGCCCACTCCGCCGAACAAGCCGCCGCGCTCGCCCGTCGAGCGGGTCATCGTGTGGGGCGGGATTGCCATCATGCTGAGTGTGCTGGCGTTTGAAGCACGTCAAAAGTACAGCTACGACCCGACGGTCAACCGCTTGAAAAAGACGCTCAGCGACGACACCGAGAAATACATGAAGCTCTCCGAAGTCCGCGCGTTGATCTCGGGATCACCCACCGAAGTGAAGACGCCTCACGCCCGACGGCCCTACGACAAGATCGACCTGAAGTGGCCGAGTCTCTTCAAGGACTATCGCGTGCAACTGGTTGTCGAGCGTGAAGGGGCGGATCCGCTCGTGGCCGGATTCAGCACTCCCGGCGGAACTGATCCCACGGAGCAAGAGGAACGGATGGCCTCGAACGAGACGGCTTCTGCCACGCCACCAGTGCCATCCATCGGGTCGATGCCGATGGGCGGAGCAGGCATGATGGGTGGCGGAAGCGCGGGAGGTGGCCGGCCCGGTGCTGCAGGTCGTCCTGGAGGAGGCATGGGCGGAGGACCTAGTGCTGGCGGCATGGGCGGAGGCGGGGCACCACGAGGACGCGGTTTGATCGCGATGGCTCAACGCGAAGAGATCGTCGCGGAACTCAAGTTGACCGAAGAACAGACCGCCAAGTTGACCGAGCTGCAAGCCGATTCGAGAAGTGCCTTCCAAACGTTGCAAGCGCTGCCCGACGACGAACGCGCCGCAGCGATGAAGTCGATGCGCGAGGCACAAGAGAAGTCCGTCAGCGAAGTCCTCGACGCACCTCAGTTCGCTCGCCTACTTCAATTGCTCTGGCGCGAAACAGGACTGGCGTCGATCGAACGCGACGATGTCGCGAAGGGCCTTGGCCTGAGCGATGAACAACGCGAGAAGCTAACCCCCATCTTGGCCGATCGCCAAAGCGGTCAACGCGCACTGCGTGAAGCGCCAGCCGAAGTCGTCACACAGAAACGCAAAGAATGGGACGACCAACTCCGCGCGGTCCTCACCGAAGAACAGGCCCAGCAATGGGAAGAACTCCTCGGCCCGCCCGCCCCCGAGCCAGCGAAACCCGCTCCGACGGCAAGCTAATGGTGTCTGCCTGAAACGGCCGGTGTGCGACGCCCTACGTCACACACCGGCGGGGCGGCAGACTTCTGGTGACGAACCAATACCGCACGCGGCCCAATCTGAGACATTCCGAGCGGTGGACGTAAGTCCTCCGGCTCTTGGGGCGAAGAGCTCGGAAAGACTCGGTTTGGGCCGCGCGGAGTATCATTCAGGGTGGGGGCAGTGAAAAATGAGAACTGCAACGTGTTGAAGCGGTGTCT
>JAYVOX010000334.1:0-6450 GCA_043757695.1 Schlesneria sp. | reverse complement strand
CGAAGGTCATACCTTCTGTAGGGTGGGCACTGCCCACCATCAACGCCCGATTGTGGTGGGCAGTGCCCACCCTACGGGTATCCGGACAGACACCTAGGGCGACCAATGAGCGACTGCACCCCTTCGGCAGTAACTTCAGGAACTCGCCTTGCTCATCGCGACGAACCGACCTAATTTGATGCGACGTTTGTCGAAGGCTTGAGGTTCGTTGTCATGACTGGAAGCGAACGTTTGGCCCCGGAGTCGCGTTCGTCATTGAATTGATTTCATTGAACCGCATTCGTTGAGGAGTTCATTCACGATGATTCGAGTTCTAGCGAAGTCTGGTTTTGCCTGTCTGTGGTCTTGCCATCGGATGTTGCTCGCGCTCCCTTCCGCGTTGTCGCTGGTGATTGTGGCGAGTGGGCTGTGGCTGGGAACCGGAACGGTCTCGGCGGAGCATTCGTTGGCCGCAACAGAGCTGCGGCCAGCCGGGCCGGTGGCTGGCTCGTTGTTAATTGCGGGGGGAGGCGGTCTGCCGGTGCCGGTCCTGGATCGGTATTTCGAGTTGGCGGGTGGCGAGCAGGCGCGCATCGTCATCATCACGACCGCAAGTCAATTGGCCGGGACACCCGAGGTGGAGCAGCGTTACACGCACTGGCGCGATCGCAAGCCTGCTTCGCTCACGTTTCTTCACACGCGCGACCGGCTCGAAGCGGAACGGCCGGAGTTCTCACAAGTCTTGGTGGAAGCCAACGCCGTTTGGTTCGTGGGGGGCAATCAAAATTGGGTAGCCGAGTCGTATCTGGGGACGCTCGTGGAGGAACGCTGCCATGCGTTGTTGAAGCGCGGCGGCGTGATCGGTGGGACATCCGCGGGGGCGGCGATCATGTCGCGGTCGATGATTGCCGGGGGATGCGAATCTCCCCTGATGGCATCGGGATTTGGGTTTCTGGAAGGGACGATCATCGACCAGCACTTCCGGAAGCGGAATCGACAAGCACGCCTGATGCAGGCACTCGAACTTCGACCCGGTCTGGTCGGGATTGGGATCGACGAAGCGACGGCACTCGTCGTGCGCGGCCGGACGTTGGAGGTCGTGGGCGATTCGGACGTGACCTTCGCACTGGCTCCTGCTGCTGGTCGCGAAGCGCGCGTGCAAGCGTTGGCCGTCGGGCAGAAGGATGATCTCGTGAAGCTCAGCCGTGCGGCGATCGCTCGGACGCGCCCCGCCTTTCCCGCTCGAATGGCTTCGATCCCCGAAGTCAAAGCCGGCACGCTGATCATCGTGGGCGGAGGCAACACGCCGCGCGAAGCGGTCGATCAATTCCTGACGGCGGCCGGTGGCAAGGATGCGTCCATCGTGGTCGTCTCCAATGCCCTCGGTGACGAACCGCCGGAAGAGCAAAAGGTCTGCGGTTGGCTGACGCTGGCGGGCGCGTCGAATGTTCATCAAGTCCACACCCGTGTGGGAGACGATCTCGCCAGCCCCGAATTGCGGTCGCGATTGATGACGGCCAAAGGAGTCTGGTTCACCGGCGGCCGACAGTGGCGGTTGGTCGATGCGTATCTCGACACGCCCATCCAGTGTTTGTTTCAAGCGGTCCTCACGCGCGGCGGCGTGATTGGCGGAACATCGGCAGGGGCCACGATTCAAGGGGATTACCTCGTGCGTGGCAACCCGCTCGGGAACGAAGACATGATGGCCGAAGGCTATGAGCGGGGCTTCGGCTTCCTGCCGGGAGTGGCCATCGACCAGCACTTCACTCAGCGCGAACGCTTCGGCGACATGACCGGGCTGAAGAAGGCGTTTCCTCAACTGATCGGCCTCGGGATCGATGAGGCGACCGCGATGATTGTTCGCGGCACAACGATGGAAGTCGTCGGCCAGAGCCAGGTCGCCGTGTTTGATCGCCAGCCAAACGATCCTGACACGGAACCCGAATATGAAGTGGTCAAGGCCGGACAAAAGTACGACTTCAAGCAGCGCCGCCTGATGGGGGCCACCGAAGTTCAAACCGTCGAGGCGAAATAGTGAGACAAGCTGGTGGTCGCTTCATCGCGTGACGAGCGGCCCGGTATCGACGACTTCGAAGTCGCGGACCTTCACACGCTTCAACGTGGAGATCGCGTCGTCATCCCATCTCGCATCGGGGGCACCGCTGACGAACCAGTCGCCGCCATTGTCGGCCAGCAACATGCCGTAGGTCTTCAGCCCTTGCAGCAGGACTTGAGTAAGCTTGGGGAACGAGCTGGTGTCGAAGCTGGCTCGCAAGCGGACGCGCATCCCCATCGGCGGCAAGTTGGGATCGGTCGAGTTGCTGGCGAAGTGTGTTGCGGGAAGGATGTAGGCGTGTTGAGTCCGTTTGACAGTGAAGCGGAGCGCGTGCGGCAACTTCCCGAGTTCGACGATCTCGTCATAGCGCGCCAGCCCTGGAAAGATTGGTAGGCCCGCTGCGTCAGCCGAAGTCCAACCGGCGGGTCGCAGTTTGTTGCTGCTCAAGTCGAAGATCGCTCCCGATCCCGCCCTCCACTTGCCACCCGGCAGCGGGTTGACTTGGTACAGCTCGTAGAGCTTCTTGTTCTTGGCGTCGATCATAAGGACATGGCGATCAGCATCAGCGGGGGCGTTCGGTCCCCCTTCGATCGGCGAGTTTGAGGGGATCGGGTACGGCCCCGCATCGCTCTCCTCGGCGTAGTCGAACTGCACGGCCGACTTGGCTTGAGTCGGTGACACGGCGACGAAGGGGATGCCGTTCGGGGCACCATTCCAAACCGTGCCGAAGTCGGGATGCAATGGCTTATCGAGTCCGACCGATTGCAGCCACGCTTGTGACTTCGCGTGCAGCTTCAGTTTGGAAATGTCACGGTTCCAAGGGTTGTCCGTGGGGAAGATGGCCACTTCGCCGTAGGGCGTCTTCAGCACGGGAGACTTGGCCCGCGCGTTGAGAGATGCGGCCTCCTGCGACGAGGCTCGCGTCGTCAACCACCCCGTGCCGATCAGCACCGCCACCGCTAACGACCACTTATTGCGCGGACTCATGTTGAACTCCTTCACGACGGTGAGACCTCGATACCGCTGCCGAGACTATCGGCGTGTGAGTGCGAGGACAACAGGCGATTGCTTTCCGGTCCCCTCGCCCTCCTCCGGTCTTAGGAAATGAACACGGTGGAAGAGGATGAGCGGGCTGACCATCCCTGTGGCCGAGTTTTTGTGAACAAGGTCCGAGAAAGTCGCGACTCGAAGACGGGCATCAACCTCGATTAAAGTGGCAACTATTGACTTGACTCATCACTCCTGTAAAGCAAATCGTAGCCACGTTCACCAGAACGTGGGTTTTGCAGTTTCCTCCACGTTCTGGTGAACGTGGCTACCACCATGATGAGTCAATTCAGTAGTTGCCATTAAAATCCCCCCTCACCCTAACCCTCTCCCCCTTAAAACGGGCGGGAGAGGGGACAAAACATTGGACCACTCATCGACGAGTGACCCATCTTGCCGCCGAACGTTGCCGCATTGTCGCGTGTCGCTGGGACCCTCCCTATAATCCGGCCCCTTCATTCCCTGCATTTGGCCGGTGATCTTGATCGAGGAGCAGTTCGTGGCGGAAGACCATTCATTGATCGCGGCGTTCGAGCAAAATGTGGCCTCGGCCATTCTGGGCAAGCCGGAGCCGATCCGCTTCGCACTGGTCACGCTACTGGCACAAGGACATCTGCTGGTCGAAGACGCGCCGGGTGTCGGGAAGACCGCGCTGGCCAAAGGGATCGCGAAGAGCCTCGCGTGTGACTTCAAGCGTCTGCAGTTCACCCCCGACATGCTCCCGAGTGACATCCTCGGTTCGAGTGTGTACTTGCCGAGTTTGGGCGAGTTTGAATTTCGGCAAGGCCCGATCTTCACCAATGTTCTCCTCGCCGACGAGATCAACCGCACGACACCGCGCACGCAGAGTGCGCTCCTCGAAGCGATGAGTGAAGGACAGGTCTCGGTCGAGGGGAAGACGCACAAGCTGGCCGATCCCTTCTTCGTGCTGGCGACTCAGAATCCGTTCGAGTTCGAGGGGACGTATCCGCTCCCCGAGAACCAACTCGACAGGTTCATGCTCTGCATCGAGATCGGTTACTCGGCACGCGAGGTCGAGAAGAACGTCCTCACGAATCACCGTGATGGTGAGCCGGTTGATAAGCTCGGTGCGGTTCTCAATCCGGCACAACTCGCGCAACTGCAAAAGGCGACTCGCAACGTTCGCGTCGATGACTCGATCAACGACTACATGCTCGACTTGGTGACGGCGACTCGCACGCACGAACAGTTGCAGTTGGGGGTCAGCACGCGCGGCGCGATCACGCTCTATCGAGCGTCTCAAGGTCTGGCACTGGTCGAAGGCCGTAACTATGTGATCCCGGATGATGTGAAGCGGCTGGCGATCCCGGCGCTGGCTCACCGCATCGTCGTGAAGGGCGTCCTGCACGAAGGGCGTCGCGAACGAGCGAAGTCGATCCTCAAGCAGATTCTCGGGAAGACGCCGGTTCCGACTTGATCGTGGCGTGACGTAGGATGGGCACGCCTGCCCGTCTGGTTTTCTGATTCTCGCAGGGCTGTCTGGCGACAAGCCGGACGGGCAAGAGTGCCCATCCTACATGCCCGTTTTTCCATCGCTGGCGGTTCAACGTTCGGCTGAAGCTTGATTGGTTTGGCGCGCATCGTCGCGATACTGGCGGTCGAGTTCTTCAAAGTCGATTCCCGTCAGTTCGTCCAGCCCGGCCGCGTGATCTCGCCAGCGAGCGTTGCCGCTGTAGAGTTGCGACAGGTGAGTCACCAGCGCCTCGCGATATCGTCCGTTGTCGTAGTGCATGAAGAACCGCGCCAGCCCTGAAGCCTGCGTGTAGTTCTTGGTGAGTTCCGGTTTCGGTGCGTTCTGGAAGGCGCGCATGTCCAATCCGGAGAATGATCGCAACGGCACGTAGTAGCTGTTCTCGGCGAGCAAGTTGGCTCTCGCTCCCGCGAAGCGAATGTAATTCGGATCGCCGATCGAGACCTTGCCGTTTTCACGATGGAACGACTCCATGTAGCAAGCGATTCCCTCAATGATCCAGAAGTGAGCCTTCTCACCGATGGGGCGCGGTGCTTGGTGCGACTCATAGAAGAGCTGGTGCGTCGCCTCGTGAAAGAGGGTTCCCTCGTTGTCCGCTTGGTTGTCGTGATAGAAGTGCGCGACACGGTCGTTCGTCATATAGACGCCGTTGGTCTGTTCGATCGTTGGGAACTGCTTTCTCAAACGGTCGAGATACTCGTCGCGCGAGCGATAGTAGTGGACGACATACGGCGTCGTTTGGACCGCCCTCGCTTTCCCGTCAAACAGCTTCTTGAGTTGCTCGGGCGTGTTGAAGAAGCCTGCGAACGTTTCGTTGAAGAACTCGTAGAAGTCTTCGAGCGCCTTGCCGAGTTCCACGGCGCGCTCCAAGCTGAAGTTGGTCTTGATGAGATAGTGATCGGTACGGACCTGCCAGCCGTCGGCGAAAGCGTGACGCAGTTCCTGCTCCTTGGCGGCGGTGACCCAGCGGCCTTTGAAATTCCGCTCGCCGTCGGCGTATCGGTTGAGATGATTTTTGGGGAGCCAGCCGAAGTCTTCGTGCCAGACATTTCCCTTGCGAGTCTGGTCGGCAGCGAACGGCGTGACCCACTCCGTCCCCAACTGCTCGAAGCCGAGTATCTTGCGGATCGGCAAATGGTCGGGGTTGTGAACGGCCGCTTCGCGCACCAGTTGATACGCATAGCCGGGGTTGTCGCTATGCAGAGCTCGGCGTGACAGGAGGTACAGCGTCTTGGAGTACTCCTCATCCTGACGCTTGAGCTGAGTCTGCCAATATCGCTCGTCGGCAGTCAGTTGACCGGGGATGCCCGGCTGCACTTCGCGCGGCAGCGCGGGAAGGTTTCGCGACTGAGTCTTCGGCGAAATGAGTCGGCTCTGAATCCGCTCGACTCCCTCGGGCAGCGACTTCTCTTCACAGAACGCGATGAGCTTGGCCAACTCGGCCGAGAATTCTCGATACGCTTCGGCGTGAGATTCTTGAACGGCCGTCAATGAGTTGCGGCCCGCAGTCGGCTGCGCGAATCCCGTGGCCGCGATCGCGTTCAAAAACATCAATGCCACAAACGTGGTGCCGATAAAATCCAGTCGTGAACTGCGGAGAAAGCCCTCGCCTAAGAACCGACTCACCATGGCACTCTCACCCTCGAAATCACGCCTCAAACACGCTGGGCGGGCATTCTAGGAGAGGCTTCCGAGCGGTGATAGACGAAGTCTCGCGAGCGGTTTGGAGGATGGGCACTCTTGCCCGTCCGGCTGGGGGCTTAGGCGAACGGCAGGAGTTATACTTCGCGCGGCTTGATTTGAGGCCCAGGCGAGCCGCACGCCGTCAGGCTGCGGGTTCTTAATCGCCGCAGGAAACCCGTGGCCTTACGGCACA
>JAYVOX010000333.1:0-6450 GCA_043757695.1 Schlesneria sp. | reverse complement strand
TACTTCGACGGTCGCCTGTCGGCCGACAACAAGGTCTCGTGTGCTTCGTGCCACGATCCCGCCAAAGGCTTCAGCAACGGCGAGCCGTTCGCCACGGGAGTCGAAGGGAAAAAGGGGGGTCGCAATTCGCCGACCATCATCAACTCGGCCTACGGCAACTTGCAGTTCTGGGACGGACGGGCCAAGAGCCTGGAAGATCAGGCGATGGGACCGGTCCAGAACCCCATTGAAATGAAGATGTCACTCGATGATGTCGTCCAGAAGCTCAATGCGATCGAAGGCTACAAAAAACAGTTCCAGCAGGTGTTCGGTACCGAGGTCACTTCGGACGGCATGGCGAAGGCGATCGCCGCCTATGAGCGAACCGTGTTGTCGGGAGACGCTCCGTTCGACAAGTTCAAAGCGGGTGACAAGGCCGCGCTGTCGGAAGGGGCCGAGCGAGGTCGCAAGCTCTTCTTCGGCAAAGCCAACTGCACCGCTTGCCACGCGGGAGCCAGCTTCACCGACAATGGCTTCCACAACATCGGCCTCCCCGGCAAGGACGAAGGTCGCGCGACAATCAACAAGTCGGAGGGAGACAAGGGAGCATTCAAGACTCCCACGCTGCGTGAGATCGCTCGCTCGGCTCCGTACATGCACGACGGCAGCATGAAGACGCTCGAAGAAGTGATCGCCCACTACAACAAAGGTGGTGAGCCACACCCGCAGCGCGATGAAGAACTGTTCCCGCTCAAGCTGACCGACGCCGAAGCCGCCGACCTCGTCACGTTCCTCAAAGAGGGACTGACCAGTGCCAGCTACCCCAATCACACGGCCCCCGAATTGCCGAAGTGATTGCAGGCGGAAGAGGTCATTGGTCACTTGTCATTTCTCATTGGGGAACAGCCAATGACGATGTGGACTCGCATTGAGCTCTCTGTAGCCACGCTCGCCAGAGCGTGGGTGAATCACGAGAAACCCCACGTTCTGGCGAGCGTGGCTACATCACGTTTTCAGTGGCTCTCGTGAGCGGGCGATCAAACTTGGGGCCACGCGTTCATCAATTGGCTGTTCCCCTAATGACAAATGACGAGTGACCAATGACACTCAACACTCACAAGATTTCATCACACGACTGAGGCAAGACGCATGGCGAAGCGGAAGATTGGTGTCTGGTTGATTGGCGCGTGGGGCGGCGTGGCGACGACGGTGGTCGTCGGGTTATGCGCTCTGCGAAAAGGAATGTCAGACACGACGGGCTTGGTCAGCGCGTTGCCGCCGTTCGCCGGATTGGACCTCGTGCAGTGGGACGAACTCGTCGTCGGTGGTCACGAGATTCGCGAGACCTCGTACTCGGCGGAGGCTCAGGTACTGCTCGAACAATCGAAGGTCTTTCACCCGCAGATGCTGTCGTCCATCGCATCGCAGTTGGCCAAGTTCGACAAGCACATTCGCCCCGGCACGTTGGTCAACGTCGGCGCGAAGATCGACTCGCTCGCCGGTCCCGCTGCCGCGAAGACTCGTAAGGAAACTGCCGCACAGGCCGTGGCGCGACTCGCGAAAGACATCTCCGAATTCAAGACGCGCGAGAAATTGGAGCGAGTCATCGTCGTCAACGTCTCCTCCACCGAGCCGCCGCCGCCCGATGAAGTCCGCTCGTGGAAGTGGGCCGACGTGCAGAAGTCGCTCCAGTCCAGGTCTCCGTCACTGCTTCCCGCCAGTACGCTCTACGCGATCGCGGCAATGCAGAGCGGCTGTCCGTTCGTCAACTTCACGCCGTCGATTGGCTCCGACCTGCCGGGTCTGGATGAGTACGCTCGGCAACAGGGAGTCGTGCATGTCGGGCGCGACGGCAAGACGGGGGAGACGCTGATGAAAGCGGTCCTCGCCCCGATGTTTGCCGCGCGCAACTTAAAGGTCATGAGCTGGGTCGGCCACAACATTTTTGGGAACCTCGACGGCAAGGTTCTCGACGATCCTGTCAACAAAGCGAACAAGGTGAAGTCAAAAGATCACCTGCTGACGGAGATTCTCGGCTACAAGCCGCAAACGCTGGTCTCGATCGAATACATCGAATCGCTCGGCGACTGGAAGACGGCGTGGGATCACATTCACTACCAGGGTTTTCTCGGGACGCCGATGGTGTTGCAGTTCATCTGGCAGGGTTGCGATTCCCTGCTCGCCGCGCCGCTGGTAATCGATCTGATCCGCCTGACCGAACGCGAAGCCCGTCGCGGGACGAGTGGCCTGATGCCGCAGCTCGCCTCGTTCTTCAAAAGCCCGATGGGGAACGATGAGCCAGCCTTCGCGTATCAGTTCCAGCAACTGATGCAGTGGGTCGAGCAAGTCAGCCACGAGTGACACAGTCAGCGCGACGAGGATGGTCGCTGTCTCTGGTTCCCAAGCTCCAGCTTGGGAACCCGCTGGCGAGAAGCTCCTGCTTCGAGTCCTCTTCACGCTCGCGAAGCTGGAGCTTCGAAGGCGTGCGTTCCCAAGCCGGAGCTTGGGAACGAGGGCTTGGTCGCCACGAGAGCCTCATCACACGGACTGCCATGTTCCCCCGGCTGCGAGACCACTGGATGACGATGGACCCGCGATCGGCGGGGTTGTTTCGCGCGACCATCGGCGGCGTGTTGCTCCTGCATCTGGCCGATCGCTGGTCGCTGCGCGAGGACTTCTACAGCCCGCGTGGTGTCCTGCCGTCGTCACTGCTCGCGGCTTCGCGTGAGATTCCCAACTTCCCGACGATCCTCACTGCATTAGAAAGTCATGCGTGGGGAAGCGGCCTGTTCTTCGGTGTCGCGTTTCTGGCAGCGGCGGCTCTTACGGCGGGGCTGTTCACGCGCGGATCGACACTGCTCAGTTTGCTCGCGTTCAGCACTCTGGCTCACCGCAATCCCTACGTGTTGATCGCGGGCGATTATGTGCTTGGGTCGATGCTCCTCTGGCTGCAAGTGCTTCCCGCAGGAGAGCGGTTCTCGGTTGATGCCGCTCTGCGCCGACGCGAGCGTGATGACGACTTCCTTCGTGAACAAACGTCACCGCCCAGACCGTCGCTCGCCGTACTGGGCCTCTTGTTGCAACTCGGTCTGATCTACTTCGCGACCGCATGGCAGAAGTCCGGACCAACCTGGTGGCACGACGGCACGGCTCTCTCGCACATGCTGGGTCTGCACCGTTTCCTTCGGCCTGGTGCGTTCCTCGTGAGTTCGTTTCCCGACTCCGGACTCGTCTGGTTAACGCACGGAGTCTTGCTGTTCGAGTTCCTCGTGTTGCCACTCATCCTGTTGCCGTTCGCGCGACCGTGGCTGCGGCGAGTCACCCTGTTGGGACTGATCGCACTTCACGGCGGCATCGCCTGTGTCCTCGATACGGGCCGCTTCTCGATCACGATGTTGGCTTGTCTGCCGTTGTTGCTCTCGACTGCAGACTGGCGATGGATCGAGCGACTCGTCGCCGCTCGTCGCCGGGCAATACCTGTGAAAAGCTCGGAGATTATAGGGTGCGTGGAGTCTTCGGAACGCACCATCCCACAACCGGTGAATCCCCCACTGGTGCGTTCCGAAGACTCCACGCACCCTACGGCGACTACGGTGACAGCCACTGCGTTGAGCGTGATTCAAGGTGTCACCATCTCACTCCTCCGCGCGTGGCTGCTCCTTGGAATGATCTGCTCCAACTACAGCCTCAACTTCGCCATCGGGCGGCGCGAGGCACATCGTTCGTGGCTCAACCTGCCGCAGCGATTCGCGGCCGCGCACCAACGGTGGGACATGTTCGCCCCCGATGCTCCGAAGTTCGACCCGCAGTTGCTGGTGCGAGTCCGCCTGCGCGACGGCCAATTGCTCAGCTTGCAGAGTGACGATTCACAAAATAAAAATGAACTCGCCTCAGCGGGGAGCGACCTCGCGCCGCGACTCGCACCATTCACCTGGCGCATCTACATCGGACACGCCATCCTGCAATCGAATCCCGCACGACAGGCCGAGTCAGACGCGCTGCGACAAGCACTGTGCCGCGACTTCCTGCGAGAACTTCGCGCCCTTGATCCGCCGTTCCACAACATCCACGCCATCGAACTCTGGTCACGTTCGGTCCCCACGAATCGCCGCGCGGCGGAGTTGTCTCCCTTCGAGCCCATTCACGTCAGCAGTCTGCTGTTATCCGAAGAGGGACGGCGCGAGTGACTTGGGATCGGCGCTGAGCAAGTTAGAAACCTGCCCCACGTCCGGCCTGCCACTTCTTCCAGCCCTCATCGAGAAACGCGGCGAACTCGCCGTCCTTCTGTTCGAGGCCGAAGTGGCGCGACAGGATCGTTTTGCCGTCCGGCGTGACGACCGCATACGCCGGCAGCGTCACGTCGCCGAACCAAGTCGTTTGCAGTTCGATGTTCCGCTTCAGCAGCCGCGCGGACTCGGCAGCATCAGAGACGCCGGGAACTCTGTCCGTGTAGAGCTTCAGGCCGACATAGCGATCCAATTTCTTGCGGATTGCCGGGCGAGCCATCTTCTTTTCCATCAGGCGACAGTTCGTGCAGAAGACTCCCGTGAAGTCGATGAACAGCGGCTGCTGCGACGCCGTTGCGTCAGCCACTCCCACGTCGAAGTCGAGGCCGAAATCATCGTCCAGCCGCGCGGGGGCGAACGACACGAGCTGGTCGATCAGCCAGCTTTCTCGCTCGGGGTTCATCAGGCCGACGGCGAACAGGCCCGACAGAGTGAGGAACGTGGTGGCCAGCAGGACTCGCGGAACCGACAGGCCTCGCGGTGGCGAGTCGTGATCGAACTGAAACACAGCCAACAGATACAGGCCCGTCACCAGTGACAGAATCGCCCACACGGCCATCACGTTGGTGAAGTCGAACAGCACGGGGACCGCGTTCCACTGCTGATCGACGATACTGAAGAACTTGAACGCGAAGCCGAGTTCGATCAGTCCCATGACCACCTTGACCGAGTTCATCCAGCCGCCGCTCTTGGGCAACTTCTTCATCAAGCCGGGCAGCAACGCCAACACGAAGAAGGGCAAGGCGAACGCGAGACCGAATGCGCCCATGCCCAGCAGCGGCCAGAAGTATTCTCCGTTCGCGGCGCTGACGAGCACCGAACCGGCGAACGCGAACGTGCAGGTGAACGACGTGAGCGTGAACGTCAGCGCCATGAACACCGCGCCGAGATAGCCTCCCGCCACTTCCCGCTGAGCTGACCAGTTGAGCAGTCCCGAAGGGACGCGGATTTCAAACATGCCGAGCATGTTGAGAGCGAACGCGGTGAAGACGACTCCGATGAAGAGGTTCGCCACGGCTCCGGTCGCCAGCGCGTTCAACGTGTTTCCCGCTCCGAACAGTGCCGTCACACCGACGCCAATCAGCGAAAAAGTGGCCACGATCGTGAGGCAGTAAACCAGCGCGAGCAGCAGCGGGCGCGAGTGCTGCGATTCGTTCTGCTTCAGGAAAAAACTGACGGTGATCGGCACCATCGGGAAGACGCACGGAGTCAGCAGCGAGACAAAGCCCCAACCGAACGCGAGCAACAGAAACGGAATCAAACCCTTGTCCTGCGGCCGGTCATGTTTCGCGGTCGCGGATCGGATGTAGTCCTCGGGGCGAGGCGGGTTCAACTCGACATCGACTTCGCCGGAGTGAGGCAACTCAAACTTTACTCGCGCCGTCCGGCAGTTTTTTTCACAGACTTGAAACAGAATCGTGCCCACTGCGCTGTACTGACCCGGCTTGGTGTCCGGCAGCACTTCGAAGGAACGCGACCACGTGACGAGGTGGTTGTGAACTTCTAGATTCACGTCCGGTAGGGGTTGTTCGACCTCGAACTTCTGATCGGCGACGAAGCCGTCACCGAGCGGCTTGAGTCCCGGCGAGTTCTCGATCTCGATCTCCGTCGCCTGTCCGCCCGGCCCGTTTTGTGTCAGCGAGAATGTGTGCCAACCGTCTTCCAACTTGGCCGTGATCGACAGCGACACCTGCTCACCCGGCTTGGCATCGGACGGCGTGAGCTGGAACCGCAAGATTGCGGGACGCGTCTTCCCCTTGTGAGGTCGCTCGGCATAATCGAACGCGGGTGCTGCAGCATCCCCGCTTGAAGCCGCGTCGCTGACGGGAGTGATGGCCACTTCAAACTGATGCGGCGGGATGATCGGGATGCACTGGCCCTCACCGTTGAGGCCCTCGCTGCAATACTGGCCGGTCAGTTCACCGGTGATGCGGACCTTCGCGGGATCGGTCCCCGCTTTCAGACGGAGCCGCTTCTTCCAGGTGACGCGATCGTGGAACTTCGAGACCTCCGCTTGAAGTAGCGGCTCGAACAGACGCTTCGGTTCGCGGTCGGGAACCCAGTCGGCGTCGATCGGTTCGAGTCCGCTCTCTTCAAGCGTGCCGCCATTGGCTGCGAGCTTGATGACCGTGCGGCCACCGAACGTTCCGTCAGTGCCATAGATGTAGTAGCCATGCGGCAGCGT
>JAYVOX010000332.1:0-6475 GCA_043757695.1 Schlesneria sp. | reverse complement strand
AACGAATTCTCGGTCTCACGAATCAGGTCCATCAGGCGGAAGCTGACGTTCTGAGTGGCCTGCCGAAAGAGGGCACGGTCGCGTGTCAGTTGCATCTCAGTTGCACGCAGGTTGGCCTTGGCCGCCCGGTTTCCGAGAGGGACCGAAAACGTCAGGCCCAGCGTCCACGTGCTGTATTGGAAGTCGGCCATTTGCTGCAACGAAGTGTTCAGTTGTTGGCCATTGCCGCTGGTGCGGTAGATGGCCTGAAGATCGAGCTGCGGACGAATGCCATTGCGGGCGACATCGTACTCCAGTTCACGAATCCTCACCCCCAGCCGTTGTCGAACCAGATCGGGACGGTTATCGAGGGCGTTGGCCACGGCCGAGGCATGGTCGAGCGTGAACGATTCGCGCGTTGGCAGATCGACCGGCACGAGCCGTACACCATCGACGACCTCCATCCCCATCAGATTGCGCAACCGCAGTTCCTTCTCGACGACGCTGCTCCGCGCCAAGAGTCGCTGCTGCTGAAACTGGTCGGATTGAATGCTGGCCCGCGCCACGTCCGCGAGCGTCGATCGCTCCGACTGCGCTCGATAGCGTTCGATGCGCACGACCTCGGTGACGAGCGGCAGGACACGCTCCATCACATCCAGCGTGACCAGCGCCGCCTGTAAGTCCCAGTACGCCTCTTCGACGCTGCGCACTTGAGCCAGCGTCGCCTGCTTGACCTCCCATAGCGATTGCTCGGCCCGCAACTGCGCGATCCGCAGCGGAGCCAGATTCACCCGTTTTCCCGCGCCGCGCAAGAGCGGTTGCCGGGCTTCAAACACGAGATTTGATGAGTAGATTGGATTGAACCGGTTCGAGGCACCATTGGGAAGGTACAGATAACCAAGTGGTGGCAAATACCCCACACTCGTCGTGGCCCCGGTCGCCCACGGCTTGGAAATGGATGCAATGAAGTCTCCTTCGTCGCGCCGTGTGTTGAGGGAAATGCCTGGCCCGAAGAACGTCGCCGGCGGCTCGTTGACTCGACTGCCGAGATAGGCTGCCGACAGTCGCGGATCGAACGCGGCATCGGCGCCATTTGAACGCGCCCACTGAATCTTCGGGTCGTAGCGAGTCGTGCTCGCAATCTGAACGCCGCCGGAATCGAGCGTTTGAATGACATCCGACTTGGCCAGAGACAGTTCAATCGCTTCTCGCAGCCGCAATTCGCGCGGCGGGCTGTTAAGCGACAGCCGTCCCGACAACGGCTGAATGTCATCGCTCATAGTCGAGAACATCGGTCCATGTGGTGAGTCTCCAGATATCGGCATCGAGTCCGCCGCCAGCTCCTCTGGTGTTGGCCAAGAAGGGTGCGGTGGTGCAAAGATTCGCGGGTCACCATGCTGATCGTAGGCTGCAACTGAAGGATTGCGCCCATCAGATACAAGGTAGGATGGGCCTTGTCCAAGTGCGATCGCACACATTAGCTGCGCAAAGAGGGGCATCAACAGGCCAGCATTCGTGGCACGAGCCGTTGCATTGAGTTGTATCGCACGGCGCAACGAGACCAAGCCTCGCCGACCGATGGGTGAGGCTTGGTCTCGCTGAGTTCGCGAAGTGGATTGGGGCGATACCAACAAAGCG
The DNA here is from genome assembly GCA_043757695.1 of Schlesneria sp. GTDB lineage: Bacteria > Planctomycetota > Planctomycetia > Planctomycetales > Planctomycetaceae > Schlesneria. Next base: position 4,858 of record JAYVOX010000332.1, on the reverse strand, counting down.
GCACCCACTCGAAAACACATCGGCTAACTGTTCCGAGCGTGATACGCCGATACAAGCCGAGATGTGCCTTAAAGACAAAATTTCAATGGAATTAGAGGGGAGAGTTCGGAGGATGTTAAGAGCGGAGCCAGAGCATGGCAATACGAATTCGATGGGCCTAACGGGCCAGCTATCAGTAATCGGAGGTCAGTCGCGGTGTGGGCGTGCGTATGACTATCAGTATTGCGAGGTCAGTTTTCGCGACCCCCTTTTCCGGGACTCTCAGTGATCGGAGGTCGCGGCCGTGATGGTCATCGACATCAGTCTCGGAAGCGTTTGGTGGGAGGTTCATAGTCGTGTGTGTTGAGCAGCAAATGTTCGTCCGGAGTCCGTCTTCGCAGCGAGTAGAGTTGGATCTGTTTCTTGGTCAGGTCGATGTCTGCGCGGACCAGGCGGTAGGACGAGAGCGGGCTGGCTTCCCACGTTTGGCCCAGCACTTTCACTTGGCCGTGAGCGTCGGTTTCGCGGAGGAAGATCACGGTCCCTTGCAGAGGTTGTTGAAGGTTCAGCGTCCAGTTCTTGGGGAAGGGGCAGCGAGTGGGGGCATCTTCGATGCGCACCGCATGGCGTCGTCGATGAGCGACCACGAAGCGATCCGATTGAGCCACCATGGCCGCCCGATTGCGGTGCTTGAAGCGCGACCAGACCGACTCTTGCCAGCGTCGGTTGAAGGCTTCGATGTCGGCCTGAAAGCCACACGACAACGGAGGAGCGAAGACCGGCGTGACCTTCAGCGACAGACATAGCCGGATCACTCGACCAAACGTCACTGGCCAGGCATGACCGCCCTGAAAGACGGTGGCGTTTTGGAACTTCGCGTCCCGGGGAAGGCCCAGCTCTCGCCAGTGATTCGGCAGGCAATTCAGCGTGATTTTCGCGGTGATTTGTTCGACGGGCCAGGCCGCACACACGACTCCATGCAGACTGATTCCGGTCAACACATTCACCCTCGCTCCACCCCGAATGACCAAGTCTTCGATGCTGTCGAAAAACGTAGAGCAGGCGTTCCACGACTCGCATTCTCCCATCAACATCGTCAACAGGAATCGAAACCTCGCCATGCCCGACTTCACCGTGCTGCAATGGATGCTCGTACTGACGGCCGCGTTTTGTTCGGGCGTGTCGAAGGCGGGGTTGGCGGGAATGGGTTTGCTGGGGGTCACGTTCATGGCGGCGGCCGTACCGGGGCGAGCCTCCAGCGGGATCGTGCTGCCGCTGCTGATCTTCGCCGACGTGATTGCCGCATCGACGTTTCGTGAGCATGTTCAGTGGAGTCAGATTCGGCGACTGGCGTGGCCCGTGGGATGGGGGATCGTCGCCGGTTGGCTGTTGTTGATGATCATTCCGGACGCCGCCTTTCGACCGGTCATTGGCGGAATGGTCTTGGCGATGCTGGTGCTGCAAGTGGTGCGACAACAGTTCCCGCGCTTCGACGCGCTGCTGCCGCACTCAACGCTGTTCGCTTGGTTTGCCGGGCTATTCACGGGGATTGCCACGATGGTGGCGAACGCGGCCGGGCCGATTGCGTCGGCGTATCTCATCATCCTGTCACTGCCGAAACATCAGTTCGTTCACACGATGGCGTGGCTGTTTTTGTTGGTGAACATTTCGAAGGTGCCGTTCAGCGTGCATCTCGGCCTGATTAACGTTGGCTCGCTGACACTGAACGTCTGCCTGATCCCGTCGGTCCTCGCAGGACTGTGGTCCGGCAAGTGGTTGCTCGAACGAGTCCCTCAAAAAACCTTTCAGACGATCGTGCTGGGACTGGCCACGATCAGCGCGGTCTGGCTCTTGGCCGATCTGTGGCGTTGAGGATGAAACGAGCTCCGTAGGGCCGGTTCCACCGGCCTTCAGTACTCAGATACTTATTGAGAAGAATCGCCGGTGGAACCGGTCCTACGAGACTTCACTACTCCCCAACGCGTGAACGGCTATGCAAAAGGCGACACTTAGAACCTGTCCAAGAACTACGCCGTGTTTTGAACAGCCCGTCCCGTCGGCGGAGCGAGGGGACTACAGTAGTCTCGTCGCTCCGCCGACGAGACCAATCACGGAGTCATTCCTGGACAGGACCTTAGGATCGGCGCAGAAATAACTGGCGGGCGTGGCCGAACTCGTGCGAGATCGGATCGAAGTCTCATGACTTCGGCAACCACAATTATTGATGCACCGGCTCTGATCCCTGCGAGTGTCCTGATCGCGGACTGGCCCGCTTGTGCGAACCGGGGCCGAGAGTTTGTTCGAGCTGCGTGAGGAGTTCGTTCATTCGGTCGGCCTCTTCTACGGGAAGGTCTTCGTCGCCAAAGCGGACTCGATAGAAGAGATCGCTGATGGGCGTGAGACAGGGCGAAGAGTGCGACTCGCGCTGCCGAGTATTCTCGCGCGAGGACTCGGTGGTGGGCAGTCGGTTGGCCAGACGTTGAGCAACCGCGTGAATGAATTCGCTCTGAGTCTCGGCGGGCTGACGCTGTTCGCCGTGAGACTGCATCAGTCGCGCGAAGCGTTCGTAGAACTCCACGCGACGGTGCCGCACTGTCTCGGCGGACGACTGTCCCCAACTCCAGTTCAGGCCGAGTCGCACGGATCCACGCCAGAGCAGCCACATCAAACCGGCGAGCAGCGTGAGCGTGAGTACTCCTGGCAGTGTTCGCCAGTGGCGCGGGTTGGATGCGAACTTGGTCGCGTTCAACAGGCTGGAGAAAGGGGCGGCGAAAAAAGCGAGCGCAGACTCGCGCAGAGCGGTGGCCCATTCGCGCATCGGTCGATAGAACAATTCCTCCTGGCGTTCGAGTGAGATGTTCAGGACGTTGGTTTCCCAAACGCCCGAGAGACTCGATGACATCGCCGACCAGATGCCGCGTTGGGCACCGATCGCGGTGACACTGGCCGTACGCTGCGCCTCGGGGACGGCGTCGAACGTCACCCACTTTTTGTTGTCGATCCACGCTTCGACCCAAGCATGGGAGTACCGCTTCTCGACACGCAGCAGTCCGTTCGGTTGAATCTCGCCCCCTTTGAAGCCGGTCACGAGTCGCGCGGGAATGCCGACGGATCGCAGCATCAAGCCGAGGCTCGACGCAAAGTATTGGCAATGCCCGGCCCTGCGCTCAAAGAGAAAGTCTTCGACCGGATCGACCTTCGGCGGAGGTGGTTGCACGATTAGCGAGTACGAGTACAGACCTGAGTCGCGCAAATGTGACTCGATCGCCCGCGCCTGCTCCAGTTGAGTCAGCTTTCGCCCGACTCGTCGTTGCTCCGTCTCAATGACTTGTCGTGCGTGTGCGACCAATCGTTCCAAGGTGTCGGGAATCTCCGTGCAGCGCTTCAGGTACTCGGAGACACGATAAGCCGTGTGGGTCATGCGCGAGACCACGTCGCTCGTGTCACCGACGTTGTCCGCCGCAGGCAACTCCGAGAACGCGATGTAATCGACCGGTCCGGAAAGTTCTTTGAACCAGTCCCGTCGGATCGCGATCCCTTCCAAATACCGATTCTGCCCGCAACGAAAGTTCTCAGAGTCACGGATTGCGATGGCTCGCCCCTGACAAAACAAGATGTCGTTGCCGATCGGTTCGAGATGAATCTCTTGGCGAACAACGGGCGTGGGGGTAATTCCCGGCGCTGGCTCTTTCGGGTTGATGAAGAGCCGTTCCGTCTGCTCTGAAGCCAGTCGATTCGGCCACCAACGGCCCGCTTCATAGTTCACGAGCATCACGCCGCGAAACAACGGCTCGGGGTGGCCGAGTCGTTCCGCATAGACAAACGGGTTGAGGCGTTGTTCGGTTTGATTGTCGATCAACCGCAGCGTCAACACGGGATCGTTGCTCTCCAAAATCGGCCGCATGTCACCCAGTCGAATCTCGTTCGACAGTCCCGTGATCGTGCGACGCAGCGTCGGTGGCAACTCATCGTCTGACAACCCGAAACTCGTCCCGACCCACAGTCGCGGGATGAACGCGAAGAACATCGCACCGACGATCAGGCCCAAACTCGCACACAGCCCGACACCACTGACGAACCGCCACGTGATCCACTGTTCGCCGTCCTCTGAACAGACCGCTCCGATCGCGCGGCTACTCAAACGCGCGGCTCGGTGCCGTTCATCGACTTCTTCGTTGGCAACCAACGTTGATGAGGCCGCGCGAGAGACTGGCGCGGCAACACGTCGATTCTCATCGAACTCTTCCGCCGCGCGAAACAGCGAGAAGACCGACAGCGTCCAAGTCGAAGCGACGAGATACCCGAGTACGCTCAACCCAAACCACGTTCCGTTCGTCAGTACCGACGCCACCGCGACCTGCAACACGCCCAACACTAGCAACTGCCAGTAGCGCGTCTGCTGCTTGCGCTGGAGCAGCACGATCCACGTGAGGTAGACAACCAGATGAATGCCCGACAGTAGCTTCCCTTCCGGGTTGTTGCCGAAGAACTCCGCCGTCGCCGCCATCAGTGACAGGCCACCGCACACGAGCGAGGAGGTGTCACCGAGGCCGCCGACTTGCTGCCCCCGCGTTAGACCCGCGCGCCGTGGAAAGCCGACTTCACACCACCAGAAACCGAGCAGCGTCATCGGCAACGACACGAACGGAATCCAACCTCGCTCCGCCGCGCCGAGTACCAGCCCGACCGCCGCCGTCAGCCCGTAAATGCTCAGCTTAAAAACGGTAGTCAAGTCCATCGACAAACACCTTCACCCGACAGTGGCCCGATTGCAGAAACGTCTCGCAACGGCGGCATCTTCGCAGACCGACACGCGACTTTCCAAGGTGCCTCGAACAACGCCGCGACTGGCAGGGTGCCGTCGCCAATTGATGGCTTT
>JAYVOX010000331.1:0-6477 GCA_043757695.1 Schlesneria sp. | reverse complement strand
AACCGAGGTACTCGTCGAGCTTCCGCTTGTCGCTCTGACCGAGCTTCCGTTCGAGCGACTTGGCTTCACTGGCGACACTGTCGAGGATCGACTTCCGTTCGGCATAACGACGCAACGTGGCGGCTCGGTCGGCAGCGTTGTCGGGGATGAACAGCCGATCGAACAACTGTCGCGGTGAGTTCTCACTCGGGAGTGGAGTGCCGCTGCGATCGAACGACAACGTGTGGCTGTGCCCCGCTCCGCCGGTGCCACTCGCGTCGGCCAGTTGCAGCGACGGGAAGCGTGTCTGTCGGCCATGCCGCTCCGCGACGAGTTGATCGGCGGAAATGGAGTTTGTGTAGTCGGCTCCCGGCACCGCTTTGAGGTCGGCTCCCGTCAGCCACGTGTCCGCGCCGCTGTGCCCCCCTTGCGACGCGGGATGCCCCAATCCCGAGATCACCGTGAAGTCCGCGCGATGATCTTTGAGTGTCTCCAGTGTCGGAGAGAGTGCATAGTTCGCGCCGCTCTCCTTGGGCACCCACTCCAAAATGTTCACGCCGTTGGGGACGTAACAGCAGATCATGCGCGGCTGTACAGAGTCCGACTTCGCCAGCGGCTTGAACTGCGACGGAGCGGACCAAGCCCGCGGCAACATCGCGTCCAAGAGCGGCAGAGAAATGGCGGCTCCCAGTCCACGAAGCACATGGCGTCGGCTGAGTCGTGAGTCCATCAATGGCATCCTCGCAAGTGTGAGTTTGAAAATGGCGGCGGCATCATAGAAGCGAACGCAGCGATTGAAATAGCGCACGTAGGATCGAGTAGCACCGCAGCACTTTCACGGTCTGTGGAGAATCGTCGCTGCTCGCGGTTATAGTCATCCGCCATGACCACCACCTTCATCACTCGCCGCCGCGTTGAGTTCTGTGAGACCGATCTCGCCGGGATCGTTCACTTCGCGAACTTCTATCGCTACATGGAGCAAGCCGAGCACGAGTTCTTTCGCTCGCTCGGCCTGAAAATTCATGGGACGCTCCCAGACGGAACCGTCTTTGGCTGGCCGCGCGTCTCCGCGAGTTGCTCGTTCCGTTCGCCTGCGCGCTATGACGACGAGATTGAAGTCCGCGTCACTGTGCTGCGTCTGACATCGCGTTCGCTGACCACGACCTACGAATTTCGATTGGGCGACACCGTCCTTGCCACGGGCGAAATGAAAACGGCCTACTGCCTGATCCCCACCGACGGACCACTCCGTTCCGCCGACATGCCCGCCGAATACGAATCGGGGCTGAAGTCGTAGGGGTTCGCGCAGGAAGAACGGGCGTAGCTGAAGCCGTGAGACTTCAGTCCGAACTCCCACATTGAGTCTGGGAACTGGCGTTCAGTGCCCCATCGACACTCCACGTTTCTTGGCCAATTCGGCCGGGTCCGGTTGCGTGTGCTTGATCCAGTTGGGCATGGAGGAGCCAAGAAACATCCCGAGGAACGACGCGGCCAATCCATAGAGTTGAGGCGGCACGCAGCGCCAGAGTTCCGCGCTCTCTTCGTTGTACTGATACTCCATTGCGATCCAGGTTGGGACCGCCAACAGGATCGAGAAGATCGCCCCCTGAGTGGTGGCACGCGGCCAATAAATGCCGCAGATGAGCGGGACGAACGCGATGACCAGCGTCACCTTGTAACCGCTCTCGACCATCTCATACATCGTGCTTTCGGAGTTCACCGAGATGATCGTCCCGACGATCGCCACGAGGACGAGTACGACTCGCAACAACAACAGCATGGTCCTGTCGCTGAAGTGCTTCGTGAACGGCTGCAACACATTTTCCGTGAGCAAACTGGCGGGAGCGAGCAACGTCCCGCTCGCGGTGGACAGGATCGCCGACAGGAGCGCTCCGAAGAAGAGGACTTGGCACCAGATCGGTGTGTCGTTCAGCACGAGCGCGGGCAGAATCTTCTGCACTTCGCGGGCATCCTCCGCTTGAAAGTGGGCCGCGTAGGCCGGGTCGATGACGATCGCCGAGTACGCGATAAACATGGGCACGAACGCGAAGCCGAAGTAGAACAGACCGCCCCCCAGTGTGCCCCAGAACGCGGTGCGCTCGTTCTTGGCGCTGGTCACTCTTTGAAACACATCCTGCTGTGGAATCGACCCGAGCGACATCGTGATGAACTCGCCAATGAAGGCCATCCACGCCGCTGCCGTCAGATGCGGGAACAGGTTCAGTTTCCCTTCTCGATGTGCCGCCGCGATCACTACGTCGAATCCCCCCGCCCGATGCCCCAACAGCATCGCGACGATGATCAGCCCGACCACGATGGCCACCGTCTGAACCACATCGGTCAGTGCAACCGACCACATGCCACCGAATAATGTGTAAACGGTGACAATCGCGGCTCCAATCACGATGCACTGGTTGAGTGAGATCTGTGGAAAGAGGACGTTGATGACCAGCCCCAACGCCGACAGTTGGGCGCTGGTCCAACCCAAGTACGAGCTGGCGATGCCGAGTGACGAAATGACTTCTACAAACTTGCCGTAGCGCAGATGGTAGTAGTCGCCGATCGTCAGCAACTCCATCCGATAGAACGTGCGTGCAAAGAAGAACGCCACCAGCACGAGACACATCGAGGCTCCAAACGGATCGCCCGAAACAAAGCCCATTCCCTTGTGAGCGAACTTGGCGGAGACCGACAACAACGTCTCGGCCCCGAACCACGTCGCGAAGACGCAAGCAAAGTTCATGTACAACGGCAGCGATCGCCCCGCGACCATGAAGTCCTTCGAGTTCTTCACGCGACTCGATGCGTAAATTCCCACGGCCACAGTCGCGATCATGTACACCAGCACACAGGCAATCAGCATTATCCGCTCCCCACGAAACTATTCACTTGGTCGGAAAACTTGGCTCCAAACTCGGCGGGATGCTAGCAATCCAAACCGCGAAGCAAAACTCCTCGTGAGCGACATTGACGATGAATCCACATCGGACCAACGCCGCGCAGCGGCTTCATTGATGGGCGTCAGACCTCGGTGTTTTCTCCCCGGTTTGCTCCGAGCGGTGGACGTAGTCTTCCGGCTCTTCGCCCCAAGAACCGGAGGACTTACGTCCACCGCTCGGAAGTGTGTCACTCTTGTCCAAGCGACGTGTCTCATCGTCGTTGCGGCACGTTTTGCCGGAACTGGTCTTTTCGGACTTGGAGGCTTCTGTTAGAGACTCCCGCCTTGTCCGGACAGCGGTTTGCCATGGCGAGGACTCACCCTGTCAGGCAGGTCGCGAGATTCGCGAAACCGTCGGCGAGACAAGTCAGCGCATCGCAGTGACGCGGTTCGATCAACCGAAGAATTCAAAGGGGGAAGGGATTCCCAATGTTAATCAGCGGACTCTGGAAACTCGCCGCCATGGCGGGCGTGATTGGTGTCGGTTTGGTGGCCGTGTTTCAAGCTCAGCAGGGCTTGGAGACACCCGCGATCGTCGCTCCCAGCAGCGATGAAGTGGGCGACTTAGCGGGGTTGGTGACGACCGACAACGGCAGTTCCGCAACGACTGCAACGGTGACTCCCGACGACCCGCTGCAATTGACCGATCCGTTTGCAGCGGCACTTGATCCAAAGGAAACGGGATCAAAAGACGCTACTCCCAAAGAATTGGTCGCCCCACGGCGACTGCCCGATGACGCGCCCAATACTTCAGTTGGTGAACGCCGTGTCGCATCCACTGCGATCGAGTCGAGTGATGCTGTCAGCGAAGCGTCCGGCTCAGGTCTCGATTTTCGAGAAGACTCCCACTCCGGACCCGCTCTCGGCAAGGTGACGCGAACACCCGCCGCGCGTTCCAAGTCGGCAGTCGTACCGGCCAGCTTCAATGGGACATCCGCAGAGCCAGCTTCCGACAACGCAGATCCGTTTGCAGAGGCTGACACGAAGCCGTCCGTGCCACGGGCCGACGCGGCGGCCGACCCATTTTCCACAGAGCCGCTCAACACGAATCCCTTCAACTCCACCGTCGATCCGTTTCAAGATGCCGCGCCGACTGAAGGGCCAGCCAACTCAGGGACGCCTGCCGATTTTGGCTCGCCCGTGAAGCCCTTGCCGTCCGATCCCGGCTTCTCCGTGGAGCCAGTGGCTCAACCCGATCCCGCTGCGACGACCGATCCCTTCACCGACTCCGCACCCGCTCTCACCACACCGGCACGTCCCGGCGCGAGTCGCCTCACACCAGCTCGTTCGACCACCGGCAGCGATCCGTTTGACGTGTCGCCGTTCAACGAGATCCCATCCAAATCGTCGTCGTCTCCAACGTCACTCACATCCCCCGCGCGGGTACCCGCCACGATCAACCCGCCACAACCAAGTGAGGCTGCGGATCCGTTTGGTGGGTCCGCACCGCCCGCAGTCACGCCGACACGCACACCTGCCGTTCGGCCCGAGACACTCGTTCCCGAACCTCGCGATTCCATGCCGTCACTCAGCTCCCCTCGGACACGCGGTGCGAATGATCGTGGCGCGATGCCGCGATTGCCGACGGAAGTCCCCGGTCCGAACACCGAAGCGATCGAGCGCATTGACACGGGTCGTTCTGAGAGCGGTCGTCTTGAGAATGATCGGCCTGAAGTCGCCCCCTTCGATGAAGATGCCGCACGCCGCGAGCGAGAACTCCGCTCCAGTCGCCGCACGCGTGACGCTTCCGACCGGCCGACTGCCGACGATCTCGTTGGCGATGGCACCGTGACGAACGCCACTCCACGTGGCTTGCAACAGCCGCGACTGACGCTCGAAAAGATCGCGCCCGAGCAAGCCGTGTTGGGTGAACTGCTGGTCTATCAAGTGATCGTCAAGAACGTCGGTGGCAGCGACGCGAACCATGTCGTCGTCGAAGACCGCATTCCCAAGGGGACAGAGCTGTCGGGAACAATTCCGAAAGCGGAAATGATCGACAAGAAACTGATCTGGCGCATCGGTACGCTGAAGCCGAACGAAGTCCGCACAATTTCGATCCGCGTGATCCCGCGACAGGAAGGCCCGATTGGCAGTGTGGCGCGAGTCAACTTCGCCACGGAAGTCGCCGCTGAAATCATCGTCGCCGCGCCGCAGTTGTCTCTGAAAGTCGATGCCCCGCGCGAAGTCCGTGTCGGCGAGACCATTGACCTGACCTTTCTCCTCAAGAATTCGGGCGGTGCCGCCGCGAACAACGTCTCTGTTCGCGATCTCATCCCGGAAGGTCTCCAACACGAAGCCGCCGCCGACATCGAGTGTCCGATCGGTAAGCTCGGTCCAAACGAGTCGCGCGAGATCGTCTTACAAGTCACGGCCGTCAAGCCGGGTCGAGTCAAGAACCGCGCGATCCTTTCCGCCGACGGTGGGATCACCCAGGAACTCGAATCGATCATCAACATCGTGGGCGAACATCTCGTGCTGACTCGCACCGGACAGAATCGCATCTACGCCGAACGCCCCGCCGTCTTCACCAACAGCGTGAAGAACGACGGCAACGCCGCGGTCAAACAGCTTAAGGTTGCCGAGATCGTGCCGGTTGGATTTGATTTTCTCGAAGCATCCGACGGCGGTCAGTTCGATCCGACCACACGCTCGATCCACTGGACCGTGGGACCACTCGCGGCCGGAGATGAAACGGCCGTCACCGCGAAGCTGTTGGCCAAGACACCGGGAATGCAGTTGGGCAAGATCAGTGTGACGGGGTCAGCCGGGAGTGCCGCGACGGTGAAGTCGGAAGTCGATGTCGTTGGCCGACCCGAACTTCAGATGGAGACGCTCAATGCCGCAGGACTTATCGCAGTCGGCGACAAGCTGACCTCGAAGATTCAGCTCAAAAACAGCGGCAGTGCCCCGGCGCGCAACGTCGCCCTCAGCATCAGCGTCCCACGCGAACTGCGACTGGTCGAAGTCCGCGGTGCGAAGTACGTCGAAGCGAAGAACATCATTCGCTTCGAGCCACTCGGAGAACTGGGCCCGCGCGAGACGGTCTCCTTCGAGCTGGTCATGGAAGCGACCGCCGAAGCCGACGCCCGCATGGACCTCCAGATCACCGCCGACCATCTTCCCAAGCCCGCACACCGAATCGAAACCGTCCACATCGCGACCGAGGTCCGCTGAGGCGTGAAGTGACCTGAGTTGCGTGGAACGACTTGTAGGATGGGCACTCTTGCCCGTCCCGCTTTGGGCTGCTCTCGGCCACGTCGCTCGAAAGCCGGACGGGCAAGAGTGCCCATCCTACGAATCACGGACGTGGTTCGGCGCGGGTCTCCTGACCCCGCCGAAACGCCCGACCGAAGGTCTCCTCTACTTTCTCAGCGAACACCGCTAGGAGCGTGTCTCGGTAATTGAGTTGGGGGATTTTGAATTTAATTTGGCGGGGGTGGTCGGTTGTTTTTGGGTTGGGGGCGGGCCGGTCAGGCCGGGGCGCCCGAGTTTCAGCAGGTTGTGGGTCAGGCAGACGAGTTGCCATTCGGCTTTCGTCTTGCTGATCCCTCGCATCGCGA
>JAYVOX010000330.1:0-6478 GCA_043757695.1 Schlesneria sp. | reverse complement strand
GGTTGTGGATCGACGATTTGCAACGGCACAACCCCGACTATCACAGCGAGCGATTGGCCGCGTACCGCAAGCAGCACCGCGACGAGTTGGCTCAAGCGGGTGACGCCTTGCCGCTGCTCCACGCTTCGTCGCGAGCGGTCTTGCAACGGCTGAAGGAGCGTGGCGTCGGGCTGATCGTGCTGGATGAGTGCCATCATTTGCTCGGTCATTGGGGACGAGTCCTCGCCGACGCGCGTGACTTTCTGGACGGGCCAATCGTCGTGGGACTGACCGCCACGCCACCTGATCGCGATGGAAAGGATCAAGTCGATCTCGACCGTTACGACGAGTTCTTCGGGCCGATCGACTTTGAAGTGCCGATCCCGGCGGTCGTGAAAGACGGCTTCTTGTCGCCGTATCAGGACTTGGCCTACTTCGTGCGACCGACGGCGGCGGAGATCGACTATGTCGCCAACATCGACGACCAGTTCCATGAGTTGGTCCGCGAGCTGTGTGCGGAACGAGTGATCGAGCCTGCCCCCGAGCCTGTAGGACGGACGCCTCGTCCGTCCGGCGAGGACCGAGCGGAGTTCGGCAGTCCGTTGGTGAAGGGAATCTGGGAGGGCGAGGCTCCTGCCGAGCCGCACTTCGTAGGGGACTCGCTTGTTGATCGCGGCTCGGCAGGAGCCTCGCCCTCCCTGATTCAACGGGAAGCACGGACGGACGAGGCGTCCATCCTACGGGACGAAGTTCCACCGAAAGCTGTCGAACAGCCTGTGCGATTGGCTCCGCTCCCGGCATGGTTGATGAGCGTCCTCACCGGGCTGCGGCATCCGACGGGAGTGGCTGCCGATTGGAGTGCCTTCGAGAAACGAGACCCTACGTTCGCCGTGGCCGCGTCTCTCTTCTTGGTTCAGCGCGGACTGAAGTTGCCGAGTCATGTCCCGTTGCCGGTTATTGAGGACGACGCAGAGCCTCAGCCGGAGACGGTCGTGTTGGTCCCGGTGATTGATCGTTACGTGCGGCACGGATTACGGCGATCGCATCATCCGGCGGATCGTGAGTTGGCCGAGACGGCGATTCGGCGGCTGCGATTGCTCGGCGTGCAGATCACTGAGACCGGGTGCCAATCGTGCGCGTCTCCGGCCGGTCGCGTGATCGCGTACTCGAAGAGCAAGATGCTCGCGCTCCCCGAGATTCTGCGAGCCGAACAAGCGGTCTTGGGGGATCGACTGCGGGCGGTCATTGTGACGGACTACGAGAAGACCTCCGCCGTATCGGCTGAGATTTCGCACTTGCTGGATGAAGAAGCGGGGGGCGCGATGGCGGCATTTCGCGTTCTCGTCGGTCACGCGGAGATGAACTTGCTCGACCCGGTGTTGCTGACGGGATCGAGTGTCCTCGTGGATGGAGACCTCGCGCTGCGATTGAAGGCCGAGGCGGAGACGTGGCTGAAGTCGAACGGGTTTGAGGTCGAGTTGAGTTTGGAGCCGAAGAGTCCGACCTTCTCGGTTTTGAATGGGCGCGGCGCGGATTGGTGTCCGCGCGTCTATGTCGCGCTCATCACCGAACTGTTTCAACGCGGGCTGACGCGGTGCTTGGTCGGGACGCGCGGGCTGCTCGGCGAGGGCTGGGACGCGCACAAGATCAACGTGCTGATCGACCTGACGACCGTCACCACGTCGATGTCAGTCAATCAACTGCGAGGCCGTTCGTTTCGGCTCGACCCCGATGAACCGCTCAAGCTGGCGAACAACTGGGACGTGGTCTGCCTTGCGCCGGAGTTCACTCAGGGGTTGGACGACTATCACCGTTTGATTCGCAAACACGGGCAACTGTTCGGCGTCACCGAGGACGGCGTGATCGAGAAAGGGATCGGTCACGTCCATGCGGCCTTCACGGAACTGAAGCCGGAAGGTGTGGAAGGTTCCGTGGGTGTTCTCAACACGGAGATGCTCGCGCGAGTCGGGACTCGCGATGCAGCGCGCAAACGTTGGAAGATCGGCGAGCCATACCGTTCCGAACCGCTGCGAACAGTTGAGGTCCGGCCGTGCATTGCTCGTGAAGGTGGCGGCTTCCCACCGTTTCGAGGTGCGAAGTCGGCGTGGACGGATGCTTCGTTATCGCACGCGATCGGCAAGGCGTTACTCGGCGCACTGACCGAAGCGCGACTGATCGGATCGCGACCCGCGCTGCAAGTGGGCGAGCGGGCCGGGGGCTACGTGAGACTCTTTTTGGAAGAGGCTTCAAAGGAGGAAAGTGGTCTGTTTGCCGAGTCGTTGCAGGAAATGTTTGCGCCACTTCACAAGCCGCGCTATGTGATCCCGAGAAGTTTTGACCGAGTCCAAAACACCTGGCTCACGCGGTTGCTGCCCGGCGTGGTCGGTCGCTATTTTCAGCGCCGCGACTCGGTGCTGGCGATGTGGCACGCGGTCCCGTCCGCGCTGGCGAAGAATCGGGAACTGGTCGCGATCTTCGAGCGACACTGGCAGCAGCATGTCAGCCCCGGCGAAGCGAAGTACGCGTACACCGGTGCAGGAGCAGACATCGTGCAGCAGGCTCGACGCGGTGGTCTCACCCCGCACGGCCCCGTGCAGGTGAAGGAAGTTTTTTTGTGACGGACCTGTCCGACGTGATTGCTAGCGAGTCTCCGTCTCAGACGGTGAAGGCCATGCGAAGGCAAAATCATTTTGAATTGCGAATTGCTCATTTCTAATTGCGAAAGGAAAGACATCGACGGCAATCTGTTCTTCAATTTGCAATTAGAAATTCACAATGATCAATTAGAAATTTTCCTCCTGGAAAACTGGACTCATTCACAAGTTGTTCGGCTGCTCAGAGAATCGAGCCGTAACACCAAGCTTCCCGCGACAACACAACTTTCCACGAGACTCACCCTTCATGACTCAAGCTACGCCCAATTCCGATCGCCCGACCGAACGTCCCTCTGGTGGCGGAGCGATGTTTTTCTTTTGCGGCGTGTTGATTGGTGCGGCCACTGTGGGGTTCGTCCTCGCCGCGCGATCGACACAGCAAGCGACTCCGGACGAGGCCGCGATTTTGGCCGAGGTGCCGCCAGCGGTGAAGTCGCTCCATTCCTCGAACGCTCCCGGTTTGCAGAACGTGTTTCGGTTGGGTGACAACCTGTACTCGGGTAGCTCACCCGATGATGAGACCGCCTTTGCATCGCTCGTGCGACTCGGAGTGAAGACCATTATCAGTGTCGATGGTGCGACTCCCGATGTGGAGCTGGCTCATCAATTCGGACTGCGTTACGTCCACTTGCCGATCTCGTATCAGAGCGTTCCGCGCGAGACGATTGTGAAGCTGGTCCGAGCATCGCATGAGCTGCCCGGCCCGATCTATCTGCATTGCCATCACGGCCATCATCGCGGCCCGGCGGCAGCGGTCGCGTTGTGGCGCTGCCTCGATAAGAGTGTCTCGGAAACTCAGGCCCACGCAGCCATGAAGCTGATCGGAACTGGGGATCGGTTCACGGGACTGTATGCCAGCGTGAAGGAATTGGTGCGACCGAAGGCTGCGGAACTGGCAGCCGATCAGTCGCCATTGTCAGAGGTCGCACCGGTCGCGCCGCTGGCGAAGGCGATGGCCGAGATCGACCGCATGTGGGACCGAGCCGTTGCCGACGAGACCGATGCCACCGCGATCTCGATGCAACTCACGATCGCGTTCGATATCGCCGAACACTTCCGCGACGCGGCGAGTCTGTCCGACGTGACTGATGACGAACTGAAACGCGACCTGCGGGAAACCGCCGATGAATTGGATCGGTTCGCCGAAACGATCAAGTCCGGGATGCGAGACCGCACGGCTCCCAATGCGGCGCGCACCTCAGCCATGACCCGCGTCAGTGCGCGGTGCAACGAGTGCCACGCTCGACGGCGGGACTGAATGCGGGACCCGTGACGGGAACAAAACGAGAGACGCCCGGCAGCTTGGTAGTGCCGGGCGTCTCTCGTTTGAGTGGGCCAGAATTCCATCGACCGCACTACGGGCCAGGCGGCAACAGCGATGGGCTGCCGCCTTCCTGTACGGATTGAGTGGCGACGGGCAACGGCAGTTCTTCCAACGGGCCGGCTTGAGCGGCATCGAGCACGTCAGCCACGGGGGACTCCTCGTTCTTCAGGGACTTGGACTTCATCAAGTTCGCGGACTTCTGAGCTTGGTATGGCCAGCGTTCGATCTGTCCCACACGCACCATCGGAGTGATGACGACGGGGAGCGTGGCGGGCTCATCAGACACCAACGCCGCAGCCGGATGGTGCGAAGCTTGGCCCAGTGATCCAGAGTCGGTGGCACCCGAGTCCGCACTATTCAACGAGGGACTGCTCGGCCGCAGCGAGAACTGAGCCGAGTGCATCAATACCGACTGAGGCCGGGCACTCGTCACGGGACTGCTGGCCGAACCGGCTGAGGTGTTGTTGTAGATGGACGAGGCATAACGTCCCGACTTGAGCGGAGACAGCGGCTGCGCGAGTGTTCGCTTGGGGAACGACGGAACCTTGAGTAACTGCTTCCACCGTGATGGTGCGGACTCTGCAACCGGTGAGAGGCTGGGGGCCGTCGCGGGAGCGGCGGCGGGTGTGGCAGTTGGCTCAGTTTGCAAGCTGGTGGGCGAGACCGAATCGAGCGTGGGTGACGGTGGCACACCATCGCCGCCTGGCAGCGAATGGCCCGCGCCCGGCAACGGCGGGACGGGCGACAGATCGGGAAGCGATTCAAACTGCGGAGCGGAATGGAGTCCCGGCCCGTCGTCGTAGTCGGACTCGATCGGTCGCGGCATCCGGCGCGGATCGAGCGGTGAATAAAGGCCGCTTCCGCGATAAGCGTGCTTACAACCGGGAAGTCCGGCAAGCGTTCCCAAGATGAGAACGGCGGAACAGACGAGGCGTCGGGAAGAGACGGAGAACAGCATGGCGAAACCTTCCTGCCAACAGCGTTGCATGGACTGAGTCGATCGTCCGCATTCATTGACGGCGGGCAGCGGACTCGATTCGAGAGTACTGACTGATCGACAACACTCCGAAAATCGGACTGACCAACTCATCGGCAGAAATTGCCGAGAAGCCGCACCGAAATCGGGAGTCGTACCGTCGAAGTCGTTCCGCTTGGTCCGAGGATGCGGAGCAGACGGATTGCGAGGCACAGGGGCGTCGTCGTTCAGGACCAGACCGGACTCACCCAATCCCGACGGTTGTTGGCGCGTGAGTCTTCAGGTGATCGGCAGAAAGAAATGCCCATCCTACATCGGCGTACGACAACTCCTGCCGCTGGCTTCAGCGTGCGAGTTCCGCCCGCAGATCGGCCAGCTCCGCTTCATAGCCGCCCGAGAGGATCGGGAAGCGGCACCACGTTTTGGGGTCGAGGCTTTCGTCGTCCAAGTGAAACGACGGCGCGAAGCGTTCTCGCTTCCATTGGTTGCGACACCAGAGCCGGAAGAATCGCTCGATCCAGGTGGCCAGTTGCGGGCGGCCGTACTGCGGGAAGTCGGCGGCCATCAGTTGCAGGATGTCTTTCGGATCGCGCTTGTCGCGGATGGCCGCCCGCTCGATGGCATCGAGCAACTCGTAAGGCATCAAGTCGTCTTCGTCTGTTTGATTGGCCGTGGCGGGACGCAACTCGGCCGTCGGCTGCTGCCGGTTGACGACAGACAACTCGGGGGTCGGGCCGATCCCGTGAGGACCATCCGTTTCGATCCAGCGGAGCCAGCGACGAATGAACGCCTTATCGATCCCGGCGAGCGGCGAGATGCTGCCGCACGTGTCGCCGTCCATCGTCGCGTACCCGACGGCCACTTCTGAACGGTTGCTCGTGGCGAGCAACAACGCACGTCGCAGATTGGCGAGCATCCAGACGCTGGGACCGCGTGCCCGGGCTTGAATGTTCTGCAAGGCGAGATCGTCCGTCTTCCAGTCGAGCGGGCGACCGATCCCGCGTGAGACCATCGCGACGTAACCTTCGACCTGCGCATCAATGTCGAATTCGAGGAACTCCGCTCCGACCGCAGCGGCCACCGTCTGTGCCGCGTGGAGTGTCACCGGGCCGCTGTTGCGCGTCGATTGATAGACGCACGTGAGCAAGCGACGCACGAAGTCTTTCGCGGTGGCTGGCTCCTGCTGGAGGACAGGCGGGTTCAAGTCGGGGATGTAGTCAAGCTTCTTCAAGAACGCTTCGCGACCGATGTCGAGGATGCCGAACTCGACGAGCTTCGCCACCAGCACCGTGATCCCCGACGAGTCCGCGCCGCCGGACAACGACACGATGAAACCAAACGAGCGGCTCTTGCGCAGATAGTCGAACAGCGCGAGCGAGACCGCTCGTGTGAACTCTTCTTCCTTGATGAACTCCGAACGTTCCCAAGTCTCACGCGGTGGGACCGTTCGTTCGGGAGCGAGTGCGGGATAGTCGAAGCCGCATTCCACGAAGTCGTCCGTGCCGTTGCCGATCGTCGGGCGAAAGCTTCCCGTGCGCGAACGGC
>JAYVOX010000329.1:0-1784 GCA_043757695.1 Schlesneria sp. | reverse complement strand
CCGTGAGGCCCCGGACTTTTCGACGAAAGAATCCGGGGCCTCACGGCACCCGGCCCACTCGAGCATTCCGATTAATGCACCAGTTCTAAGGCCGCTCGGTGAGGAACGTCTCCACGGCACGGCGGGTTTGTGAGGGAGTGACCGCAGGATACCCGAACCAGATCAGCCCGACGACGCGCTGCTGCGTGGCGTCGATGCCGAGCAACTCAAAGAACTCGGGGTGTCGCGTGACATCGCCCGTCGTCCATTTCGTGCCGATGCCTGCCGACCAGAGTGCCAGCGACAGGTTTTGAATCAGGCAACAGCACGCGGCGTAATCTTCTTCACGACGAAACGGGTCTTCGGTGAGATCGCAGGTGACGGCCAGCCAACCGGGAACCTCGGCCCACTTCCGTCGTTTGGCCTCAGCCTCGTTTGGCCCTTTCGTCTCGGAGACGATCCGCGCGTTGAGGTCGATCACGGCGCGAGTCGTTTCCGGACCGAGCCAGACGACGTGCCACGGCTCGGTCTTCTTGTGATTGGGTGCCCACCGAGCGGCATCGAGTGCGTCGAGAATCACGTCACGCGGAGGCAACTCGGGCCGGAACGCTCCGATCGTGCGACGGCCTCGAATAACTTCGGCCACGCGAGGATCGATCTGTCGTTGAACATCTTCATTCATGGCGAATCTCACTTTCTCCATCCGCAGCCGAGTCGGTTTGCCTCATGCCAGAATGTCCTGCACGACTTCACCGTGAACATCGGTCAGGCGGAAGTCGCGACCAGCATACTTGTACGTGAGCTTCAAATGGTCGAGGCCCAGCAGGTGGAGCATCGTGGCGTGCAGGTCGTGCAGATGGACCTTGTTCTCAACCGCGAAGTAGCCGTAGTCGTCGGTCTTGCCGTGACGGATGCCCGGCTTCACTCCGGCACCGGCCAGCCACATCGTGTATCCCTGCGGATTGTGATCGCGGCCATCGTCTCCCTGCGCGACGGGCGTCCGACCGAATTCCCCGCCCCACAGAATCAGCGTGTCTTCCAGCAGGCCGCGTTCTTTGAGGTCACGCAACAACGCGGCGATCGGCTGATCGACTTCGAGCGCATTGCGACCGTGATCCGCTTTGAGGTTTGCGTGCTGATCCCACTTGTAACTGTGCGTGCATTGGACGAAGCGAACTCCCCGTTCGATGAACCGCCGGGCCATCAAACACTGCCGCCCAAAGTTTTTGGTTACGGGGTTGTCGAGTCCGTAAGCCTGTTGAGTGGCTTCGGTCTCATCGCTGATGTCTTGCAACTGCGGCGCTGTCGCTTGGAGACGAAAGGCCAACTCGAATGATTCAATCCGGCTTTCGAGCGTGCTGTCGGGACCGGTCGCGGTCATCCGTTCGACATTCATCTCACGCAGCAGATCGAGTTCGAGCCGCTGCATCGCGCGCGACTGTTTTTCGGCGTTGTCGATGAACGGGATTTTTGCTTGGTCCGATGAGATGCTCGCGTTGCCGAGCGGCGTCCCGGCATAAGTCGCAGGTAGAAAGGCTGAGCTGTAGGCGTTCACACCGCCATGAGTCAGCGTCGGACACATCGTGATGAAGCCAGGCAAGTCCTGGTTCTCGGTCCCCAAGCCGTAGGTGATCCACGAACCCATACTGGGCCGGACGAACGTGTCGCTGCCGGTGTGTAGTTCCAGCAAGGCCCCACCGTGGCGCGAGTTCGAGCCGTGCATTCCGTTGATGATGCAGAGGTCATCGACGCACGAAGCGACATGCGGAAAGAGGTCGCTCACCCACGCCCCGCTTTGGCCGTAC
>JAYVOX010000328.1:0-1786 GCA_043757695.1 Schlesneria sp. | reverse complement strand
TCAGAGGACTGAATCCTGTCCCGTAACAAGAGAGCAGAGGAAGAGTACAGCAGACCTCATGGCAGTCGAGACAGCGCGAAGAGAGAGTCCCCCCTCGCCAAGATTGCGAGTCATGGAATGACTCGCCTACGTAGCTCAGTCATTCCATGACTGACGTTTCCGACAAAAGTCGAAACGAGGCGATCCGGGTGCCGTGAGGCCCCGGGTTCTCAGCCAGATTCCAGAATCCGGGGCCTCACGGCACCCGGCTCACAAGACTTTTGTCGGAAACGTCATGACCGAGATTTAGACGCCGTGGCACGAACACCACCAACGAACAGGGCAGGTTGGAGACCTGCCCTGTTCGTAACCTCGTCATTTGTGCAAGCACGATTCTCAGTTGTCCAAGAACAACCGCTTGAAGGAGCGTGCGACGTTGCTCAGCGTGGCTTCGTTGCCCATCCGTTCTTGCTTCAACCACTTGAGTGGGAACTCATCGGGGACGCGTTCGCTGCTGATGCGGTGAATGTCTTCCCAGACCATGACTCCCAGCAGCAACTCTTCGACGAGTGTGTCTTCGTCCTTCAGTTCTTCGTAGCCTTTTTTCCGCATGACGGCTTCAAACGTCGTCATCCCGGAGAGCGCCGCAGTGCGAGCCTTCTCCAACTCCTGCTTCTTATAGAACTGGTTGGCTTCATACAGATCGCGATGTGCTTCCGAAGTGTCGCGATCCGCTTCGCAGTTGCCGCGCATCCGCCAGTAGTAGTAATTGACCATCCGCCGGTAGGACTCGACGGCCCGAGTCAACTTCACCGCATCATCGGGAGACTTCACGAACGCCTTGATGTCTTCGCGATTCATTTCCAATTGGATGTCAAACAGTTCGTCGCCGATGGAAACGCGGAATGTTTCCTTGCCGTACTTCTGCGTCCAGTCGTTGAGCGCCAACTGCCAAGCTTCGCGAGTCTCTTCGCCGAACTTACCTTCCTTCTGCATGACCATCGCATAGTCGAACTGACAACGAGCGGGCATCGAACGGAACAGGCTGCGATCCAGAATGTGCTGTGCCCGAGTCTCTTCCTTGATGCAGGCCAATTCGGCCGCCGCTTTCGCGGCGAGATAACTGTCGAGACCATCGGGATTGAAATCGGGATCGACGCCACCGTTGAACTTCGGATCAGGATCATGCAGGAAGAACCGGCGGTAGTCTTTGGACTCATCCGCGATGCCGATCTTCTTCTGAAGCACGTTGGCGACGTGGTATTGCAGGTGAGTCGATTTGCGATTCCGCTCCACACCGCGCTTGAGGAACTTGCCACCCGTCTTCACCCAGTAGTAACGATCGGGAACGGCATCCCATTCGGCCGACGTGTTGAAGGCGAGATTCCAGCCGTTGAACTCCCACACCTTTTCAAAGTGAGGTTGCAGCCGCACGATCGACTCCGTGACCGCCTGCATCTCGGCCCAACGCTTCATGTCCTTCTGCTTGTCGAGATCGACCCACAGCAGGTTCACGGCGACGCCCCGCATCCCGAGCAACACAAGATTCATGGCCGCACTGGACGGATCGACATCGCCGAGATCGCTCTCACCGAGTTCGTATTGCGACCGCAACTGAGCCAGCTTGCCACCCGAGCCAGCCTTGCCGTCGGAGGGAAGACCCAGCCAGATAATCGGGATCAGCAGAAACACGATCCCGCCGAGATAAGTCAGCTTGCGGGATTGAGCGGTGGTCATGTTGTTCATTTGGACTCCAATTCACGAATCCGCAGTGCGAAGTACCCCAGCAGGACGCACGGCACCAAGT
>JAYVOX010000327.1:0-24556 GCA_043757695.1 Schlesneria sp. | reverse complement strand
GAGGCTGTCGCCAACGGCTCCTCATCAGCACCGAAGGGAGCTTCTCCGCGCGACTCGATGAGAACTCGTTCCTCATCACACCTGCTCAACGCGACCGTTCGTTGCTCGACATCGACGACATCGTGCTCGTCAGTGGTGAGACCTCCGAGCCGAACAAGCGTCCTAGTCGAGCCACTCTCGCGCATCGAGCGATCTATCGCCGACACCCGGAAGTGCGTGCCATCGTCTTCGCCCATCCCGTCAACGCGACCGCCTTCAGCGTGACGAACGTGCCGCTCGATGCCCGCACGATCCCCGAGAGTTACATCTTCCTGCGCGATGTCGGGCGAGTCCCCTTCGGCGTCCATTATCTTCCCGACGAAACCATCGCCGACTTCATTTCGCCCCGCTCTCCCGCAGTGCTGCTCGACAACGACGGCGTCCTCGTTGTCGGCACGAGCATCCTAGACACGTTCGATCGTTTGGAAGTGCTGGAGACGACCGCCGAAGCGATCATCAACAGCCGCCCGATCGGCACCGTCGCCCCCATGCCCGACGCCGTGATTGATGAATTGAAGAAAGCCTTCCTGGGTGAGTGATGATGGTCGTCAAGTTCACAGCTCCTCACTCCGAAACGATGTTGCCATTCGCTTACTGTAGTCCCGTCGCTCCGCCGACGGGACACGGAACGCAGGACACGGCTTCCAACCAGTCCAGCGTTCGGCGCGAGTCTCCTGACCCCGCCGAAACACCCGACCGCAGGTCTCCTCTTCAACTCTCAACAGGGTTGGCAAACGGCCAAAAACAATCTGGCCCCGAGAGAACACAACGCGTGCCTCGACTCCATCCCGCTTTCTCGGACTCAAAGGAACCCCGCTATGCTCCGTCTCATACCTCGTGCCTGCATCCTCGCGTTGGCTTGGAATCTGTGCTGCCCCGCGCACGATCGCGCCGCTGCGGGAGAGATCGTCACCATCGCCGGGACTGGCAAAGATGAGTTCTCCGGTGACGGTGGCTCCGCACTTCAAGCCGGTGTCGGTCAGCCCTTCGGCCTCGAAATCGGTCCCGACGGTGCGCTCTACTACTGCGAGTTCTCGAACCACATCATCCGCCGACTCGATCTGAAAACGCAGACACTGACGACGGTCGCCGGGACCGGACGCAAAGCGGGCTACGCGGGAGACGGTGGCCCCGCCACACAGGCCAAGATGAACCAACCGCATGAACTGCGATTCGATGCGGCGGGCAACTACTACATCTCCGACATGCTCGCGCAGGCTGTGCGTCGCGTGGATGGTAAGACTGGCGTGATGACGAGCGTCGCCGGAACAGGCAAAGCAGGCTACGCCGGTGACGATGGTCCCGCGACAGCCGCCTTGTTCGACCTTCCGATTTCCGTCGTTCTCGACCGCTCGAACGGCCTGCTGATCTGCGACATCAAAAACCACCGTGTTCGCCGCGTGAACCTCGATACCGGCATCATCTCAACCTTCGCCGGGACCGGTGAAAAGAAGCCGACTCCCGACGGATCACCTCTCGCAGGAACGCCACTCAACGGACCAAGAACACTCGCGGTGGAAGCCGATGGCAATGTGATCATCGTGTTGCGGGAAGGGAACGCCGTTTACCGAGCCGACCTCAAAACAAGGACGCTGCATCATCTCGCCGGGACAGGGAAGCAAGGCTTCGGCGGCAATGGCAGCGACGCTCGCCAAGCTCAACTCGCTGGTCCCAAAGGAGCGACGGTCGATCACTCCGGCAACATCCTGCTGTGCGATACCGAGAACCACACGATCCGCATCATTCACAAATCGACCGGCGTCATCGAGTCCCTAATCGGTGATGGGAAAGCGGGCGATGGCCCGGACGGAGACCCCCAAAAGTGTCGCCTCAACCGCCCTCACGGCGTCTTCGTCGATGCTGACGGCAACATCTACGTCGGCGACAGCAACAACAACAAAGTCCGCAAGCTCACAGTAAATTGACCCCTCACTAAAGGGCTTTTTCGCAGCCGTGAAAATCTGCACACGCCCTTGCCGCACACCACCACAGCTACTATTCTCTCGGCCGCTTGGCCCAGGTGGCGGAACTGGCAGACGCGCTAGGCTCAGGACCTAGTGCCCGAAAGGGCGTGCAGGTTCGATTCCTGTCTTGGGCAAATCATTTGGGACAAAGGGCTTGTGGCGGAAACGTCCAAGCCCTTATCCTTTTGATTGTCGCGTGCTTGGTAACAGTGTTGCGGCGACATTGGAGTCGCGCATGTCTGGGCTTCAGCATCGGAATGGCAGTTACCGGATTCTGTTTCGATATCGGGGCAAGCAGCACACGCTCACGTTGGGGGGCGTCACGCAGCAGGAGGCGGAGGCCAAAGTGGCTCAGGTCGATTACCTGTTGATGCGGCTCAAGCAGAAACTGGCTGTGTTGCCGCCGGGGGGCGAGATCACCGAGTTCATTCGGCTCGATGGCCGAGTTCTCGCTCCGGTCGCTCCCGAGATTCAGGAGACGCCGCTTTCAGAGTTGCAACGTCAGTACGTGGCCGCTCACGAAGCGTCACTGGAACCGAGCACGCTGGCGTGTGTACAGGATTCACTTCCGACATCTGGAGCGAATACTGGGCGGCGGCTTTTGCATCACGGATTTGCAACTTGCTGACCTGCAAGGGTACGTCAACCAGCGAGCCAAAGCACCAGGCCGCAGCGGGCGAAAGCTGTCGCCTGTTACCATTCAGAAGGAATTGGTAGCGCTCTGTGCCGCGTGGAATTGGGCGGCCAAAATGAAACTGGTTGCGGGACCGTTTCCAAATGATGGCCTGAGATACCCGAAGACAACTGAGAAGCCGTCGTTTCAGACTCGCGAAGAAATTGAACGCAGCATCGCCAGTGGTGGAATGAGCGCGTCCGAGCAGGCTCAGATGTGGGAGTCGCTCTACCTGACGACTCACGAAGTCGAACGCCTGCTGTCGCATGTCAAAAACGCAGCCACACAGCCGTTCGTTTATCCGATGGTCTGTTTCGCCGCTCACACTGGAGCGAGACGGTCGGAAATCATTCGAGTGCGTGTCGCTGACATCGACTTCACGGGCAAGACGATCATCATTCGTGAGAAGAAGCGAGTCCGGGCGAAGACCACAACACGGCGAGTTCCCCTCTCGTCGTTTTTGCTCAGCGTTCTTCAAGACTGGCTCAAAGTCCATCCCGGTGGAGCTTTCTTGTTTTGCCAATCAGACACGGTTGTCCGCAGTAGGAAGCGCAGTTCGACGACCGGACATTTGGGACAACAGTCTCGTCCAACAACGTCAGCCGAGCGGGCCAAAGCGGTTCGGCCACGGACCAGCGTCGAATCCGAACCGCTCACGGTGGATGAAGCCCACGATCATTTGCAGCGTTCGCTCGCAAACAGTGATTGGTCGCAAATCCGAGGCTGGCACTGCCTGCGACACAGCTTCGTGTCGGCCTGTGCCAGTCGAGGAGTCGATCAGCGGCTTGTGCAGGCGTGGGCGGGGCATATGTCGCCTGAGATGAGCAAGCGATATGCACACCTGTACCCGAGTACCCAGCAGGAGGCAATTGCTCAGGTATTTGGATGATGGCAAGGGTCTGTTACTGAAGTTCCATGCTGTTACTGCTACCGAGGACTGCCCCCAACCAAAGGGAGTAGTCCTTCGTGTTGGTATCGCATCAGTTCGTTGTGACTGATGACCCAGCTTGTGTAAGCACCACGACCTGATCGGCGTTTCTCGGCGCGGATGCGCCTGAGGCGTGCCCATTCGCGGACGGTGAACTCGGACTTGCCGAGAATCTGCGCCACTTGGTCCGTCGAGTACCACTCGGGAACGTGATGCTGTTCAACGAGCGTCACGAGCATTGTTTCGATTCGTTCCAAGCGGTCTTCAACAGTAGGCATGGCGAGGGTTCCTGGCTCTCATTGACAATTCATTTGGTGAGAGTGGCTTCAGAGGGAAGGTCTGTTTCAGAATTGCCACAGACGGCAAGACATCCGGTTGCGATCCATGTATCAACCTCATTTCTTCGCCAGCGAACAGAGTTGCCGACAAGAACTGGTTGGGGCAGTTTGGCTTTGTTGCGGAGTCGCCAGATGGTTCGGAGGGAGAGTTGCAGGTGAGCGGCGAGTTGTTTGGCGGTGAAGAGCGGTGTTGATTCGGGTGGGGAAGTCATCGTGGAAGCGCTTCTTGAAGTGCCAGATTTGGTGGGAAGCGGAATGTCGTAGGATCGCTCCACATGTTCACGATGAGTCACTCGCGTTGCATTTCTTTGGATTGTTCGGCGGCTGGCTTGGCTGCGTATTCGCCGAGTCTTTGGTCGAAGGTTTGTTCGCCTTGGATGCCCTGCGTCACCATTTGGGGCGTGGGGTTGCCGATGGTGCCCAACTCTTCGTGGTTCTGAGTGATGCCGTTGAACGGATTGAGGACCGCGTTTTGGAGATCCTTCAAGCCGCGACGCCATTCGGCCCAGAGGGTGCTGGAAGTGCTGGGGGCGGTCATGATTTTCCTTTCGAGAGTTGGGAGCGAAGTTCAATCTTTTTTCCGCGTTCACGGCGAACGGGATGTTTGATCGCAACGACTGACGTTCAAAACACGACGGAGTTCAGAAGTCGTCTCGCAGGCCGCGCATTCTTTCGGACATGGCTCGTTGTTCGATTTGGAGGTCACGCAGGGCGGTGACTTGGCGGCGGCGAATGGTGAATTGTGTGTCTCGGACGATGAAGAGCGAGATGCAGCCGGACCTCACGTAGAGGCCGATGGTCGGGGAGACGGCGATCAGTGGGAGGCCGATGAGCAGGCAGAGGGCCGGTTCGACGTTCTTGGCTTGGGTCTCAGATTTGGTGCCGGGGACGAGCATCGCCAGCCACGGCCAGCCGCTGTAGTAGCTGTGTTCCTGCCAGCCTCGACGGATGAGGTAGAAGGTTCTCAACCGTTGGATGATGAGGGCCGCGAACCAGGCTTCGATCATCCACATCATGCGGGTGTCGCCTTGTCCGGTCATCGTGAGGAACATCATGACGAGCGCCGCGACGCCGCTGAAACCCGGCTGGTTCGAGCCGAAGCTGTGGCGAATGAACATCGTGATGCAGGTCGCGTGAGCGTTGGCGAGGAAGAACAGCCAGTTCACTCCGGCCCGCATGTCGTTCCCAAATTGGTCCTGATTGGCGTGTTGGTCTTGATGCGACATGATGGTTCCTACGCTTGTGAAAATGTTCTGAAGAGCCAGTTTTCGCCGGACGAAAACGGTTCGCCCGACTTGATGACGATGGCGTCGCAACAGAGGCCGTTCGCTCGACCGCCCGTGCGCAAGTTGTTCATGAAGACGTTCTCCTGCACGACCGGCTCGTCGTGTTCGGAGAACGAACCGGTCGTGCCGTTGTTGCCGAGCAGTTCATCGAACACGTCCGTTGAAGGAGCCGATGAGCCACCGAAAAGGCTCTCGCGCCGCTTGCCAAGTTTTCTGGAAGCCCATTCCGCAGTCTCGGCATCGACCGCATGAACGATCGTGTGTGTGAAGTTGGCGAGCAGGGCTTGCGTCTGATGCTTGCCGGAATCGCCCTTCATGGCGGCGTGGTAGCCCGGCAACGACTGGCTCAAGAGGACCATGCCGCCCAGGTGCGACCGGCATTGAGCCGTGTAGTGGGCGTCATACGAATTCACGAACTGCTGAGCCTCATCGGCCCAGATGCAATTGATGCAGTCACCGGCCTTGGCTTCACGTCGCAACACACGACGCTGTGTGAGGAACTTCCAACCGGCACAGATGAAGCTGCCCAATTCCCCGAACTCAGCCGGAGGCATGTTCACAAGCACAAACCTGGCATCGAACATGTCGTCCGGTGTGACGTTCGTTTCGCCTGAGACCAACTCGCGGACAAGGCCCGTGTTGAAGACGTGCAGGATGCCCATCACACCGGCCAAAATACTGCTGCGAGTCTTGTCGGCCATTGACGGGTACTCACCCAGCCAGTAGTCGGTGGCCAACTGAAAGTCGTTCGCTTCAATCGGTGTCTTCGTGGCGTTGTGGCCGTCTTCGAGGCACTTGCAGTGAAAGCCCGCTCGCCAGGCGTCGCTGGCCAGTTGCTCGGGACTCATCGCGGCCCCGACGATGAACCGTTGCAGATCGGGAGCCGACACCTTGCCCGTCGCCCGTTTCACGATCTCGACCGCGTTGTAAATCATCCGCTCCTGTTGTTGCTGCCAGAAGAGTTCCTGATCACCACCGCCGCGAGCATCGCCCGCTCGCAACGACTCACCAATCGTCCGCAGGCACTGCGTGATGTTGCGCGTATGCCCGCCATGCCGCATCTCATAG
The DNA here is from genome assembly GCA_043757695.1 of Schlesneria sp. Classification (GTDB taxonomy): domain Bacteria; phylum Planctomycetota; class Planctomycetia; order Planctomycetales; family Planctomycetaceae; genus Schlesneria. The sequence continues at coordinate 18,260 of JAYVOX010000327.1, read as the reverse complement.
TCGAGGAAATTGAACCTCAAGTTGCTCTCAGGCGAGAACACGAGCAGATCGTCGCTCCGCCCCGCAGCCGCAAAAATCTCCTGCCACATCGCCAAATCTTCAGGCTTGGCGGCAAGAATCAGCCCGCCCGTTCGCAAGCCAGAACCAGAACCATTCCGACCAGTCGTTCGTTGAATGCCGACGATGCGCGAGGCCAGCAACCTGCCCGACGAACTCGTCTTCCCGCTGCCGACCCGACCGAAAATGGCGACGCCCCCATTGAGCAACGACCTCGCGCTGAACGGATCGTCCGGCGTCCAATACAACAGTGGCGTATCGAGCGGATCAGCCGCCGCCATCATCGGCAACGGCCCGCGACAACGGCGACTGATGAAGATCGCAAAGCACACAATCACACCCGTGACGAAGACGACTTCCGGGAGTCGATGCAGATCAATCGCGTCCAAGGGACACTTCGCACCGTCTCGACGGTCAGAGCCTTCGGCAGTTCCGCAAGGGGGGCCAGCGCGTGTTCCGCCACCGCCGAGGAGATCGCGACCGTCCCATCGAGAAACCCCTCGGGAGCCGTGACGAAGGCCGCGCGCGTGGCACCGAGGGCCAAAGAACCTTTGTTCTTCCAGAGGAACTCGCAGGCGCGGTCCCCATGACGGCAGACCATCTCAAGGACTCTGCGGCATTGCTACGATCGCCTCACCTTCATCGGTTGCCGTGAGCGACGATGATTCGGACCGACGCGCAGAGTTGGGTGATCGTCGCTACCACGAACGGCCTCGTAGCGGGTGCGCAAGCCACGATCCTCTGTCTTTGAACTCATGACGAGTGACCCGCATGGGTGTTATGCCTCACGCGGTCTTCGATGAGACGTTTAGCCGCAATGCCAACGGCATGCGTGCGATCAACGGTTGGCCCGCGTCCGCTCCCACGCCGTTGGCGTTGGGGCTAAACGTGGGAATGTCTCATTCATGGCCGCGCGAGGTATAAGCTACGAGAATGCACCAACTCGTTCGTCACCCGCATCGCGAAGTAGTCCCTGCTGCATGAGGTATTGGATGACGCACTCGATTCGAGTGGAGATGCGTTTTCCCGTGCGTTCAAAACCGAGTTCACGGGAGGCGCTTTTGATGAGGTCTTCTCTCGGCGTCACACCGAACGTGACGGCGAGACGCAAGAGGACTCGTGCGATTTCGCCATCGGGAACGTCTTCGATGTTCGCGAAACGTGAAGTTGGTTTGGCGTCGCGGAAGTCCCTGATCCGCAGGATCGGCTCTGCTTCGGGCGATGGTGGCGAGACTTCGGGGCCGCCCGTCAGCGAAATCACAGGTGTCGGCGAAGTCGCTGGCAGCAGCAATGCCTCGCGAAAGGCGTTCGCAATTCGTTCGATTTGATGGGCGGGATTGCGAATCCAATCGGTGGACCAGATGCGAATGAGCCTGCCCCTCCAACCAAGCTCCTCCAACACTTCTCGGCGAATGCGGTCACGGTCGCGTGCCGTCGCCGTGCGGTGGTATGTCGCGCCATCACACTCAATGCCCAGCACATAACGACCGGGATGCTCTGGATGAACAATCGCGAGGTCGATCCGAAATCCACCACAGCCAATCTGTGATCGCACGTCGAACCCAAGGTTGATCAATGCCTGTGCAACGGCCTCCTCGAACGGGGACTCGAAGTCACCGCCCGTCTCAACGGATTCGGAGGCCAAGGCGGATGGTCCACGCTCCGCGTAGTCGAGATAGGCTCGCAGCAGCCGTGCGCCTCGGGATTTGGTTCGGTTGAGGTCGATGTAATCGGATCGAATGGAACTCACCAGCGTGATGGCCTCGCGCGAGCGAGTGACCGCCACGTTGAGTCGGCGTTCGCCACCCGCTCGGTTGAGCGGGCCGAAGCTCATGCTGTCCCGACCGGTCTCCTCATTCAATCCGTAGGCCACGCTGAGAATGATTCGATCGCGTTCGTCACCTTGGACGTTTTCCAAATTCTTCACGAAGAACGGCTCGGGACGATCCTCGCGGAAGAACGGTTCCAAGTCGGGACGGTTCTTTCGCAGTTCGATCAGTTCGTCCAGCACGGCGAGTTGTTGACGCAGATTGAAGGTGATGACTCCCAGCGAACGACTCCCGTGCCGCTGAATGTGTTCGAGGACGAGTTCCGCAGTCCGTCTCGCTTCGATGGGATTGAATCCGGCTTTGGATCGCCAGCGACCATCGGGAACATGCACGAACCGAACCGCCGTCGAACCGTCGAGATCATCGGGGCTGGGAAACGTGACGAGGTCATCGTCATAGAAATGATGATTCGAGAACGCGATGAGCGGTTCGCGCCGACTGCGGTAATGCCACCGCAACCGCTTTCTCGGAAGCCCGATTGAACACAAGACATCGAGCACACTTTCAAAATCGCCCAGATCGTCGTCGTCTTCGGAGTCGTCGTCGTTGACCATGCGGTCGAAGAACGTGGAGGGCGGCAACTGCTTCTGGTCCCCGGCGACCACAAGTTGGCGTCCGCGATAGACCGCCCCAATGGCATCCCAGGGGAGAATCTGCGAAGCCTCATCAAAAATGACGACATCGAATTGAAACTCGGGCGATTCCAGGTACGTGCTCACTGCGAGTGGACTCATCATCAAACACGGCTTGAGTCGGACAAGTAAATTTGGCACGCGAGCGAAAAGCTGTCGCAACGGAAGGTGTCGCTTCTTCTTGTTGACTTCGCGCGAAAGGATTCCGAACTCTGAAGTCGCGGGCGCTCCGAAAACCGCCGCATGGGGTCGCTCTGGATCGCCCAACAGCTTTGCCCGAATTTGTCTGGTCCCCGACTCGATGGCGAGCCGATCGAGGGTGCGGAACTCTTGAATGACGCGCTCATGATCTTCGACGCGGAACCCACCCAGCACTGGATCAGCCCGATAAGCCTCATCAAGCCAGAGACGGTACAGCCGGGCCAGAAACGCCATCTCGGCCCGCTCGACCGAGTAGTCCCGCGCGAGAAGTTCGTTCAACACTTCACGAACGCCAAGTCGCGTCAGTTCGCCTTCGATTTGGCGGTAAGTGATCCACTCGTGGAGTTGAGAAAGTTGGCCGATCAAGATCCAGAGCCACTCTGACAGCTTGCTCACGGAGGATTGGCAAATCACGAGACCGGATGACACCGGCTCCGCGTCTGGAAACAACCGGCGAAGGAAGTCGAGATCCGACCGGAAGCGGTCGCTCATTAACGCACTCGCCGCATCGCAGGCTGCCGTCATCTGGGAACGGTGTTCCGACTCGACAAGCACATTGGCAATAGCTGCGGGAAGCGCATCGCGATGCTCGTCGAGCAGAAGTTTCAGAAAGCGTGCTTGGTCTGTCGAGCCTTTCCAGTCTCGCTGTTCGGGAATTTCATCTTCGCCAATCGCTGTCTGGATTTCCGCATGTTGTTGTCGAATCCGCTCCTTCAAGTCACGCACCTTCTGGAGGGTCTTGATCTTTCCCGAAAGTTCGTCAGTGCGCACATCGCTTTCATCGCGCAACAGCCCCATGACTCGCACGAGTTTCTCAGCGTGATCGGTCAAGTCCGTAGAACTGGCACGCAGTTGATCCGCATAGGCTGAGGCTGTTGGCTTTTGACGTGTGTCGGCGGAGCGGCCAACATCACTGCACTCGAATCGTTGACGGACGACAGAGAACTGTTGCTCGAAGCCAGAAAGTACCGTTTCGAGACGTTGACACGCTGGACCGAAGACATTGAGGTCAATCTGTGAGGCGACCTGCTGTTGGTTGCGGATCGCTGCGGGCTTCGATCGACCAGCCTGAAGGCTTCGCACAGCGTCCGTCGCTCCGACGACGGATTGAAGACTGACCGTGCCGTCTTCGCCGCGAATAAACGCTTCGTCAAATACGCATTTTTCGTCGGCGAGTATCGCCGATTGCAGATGCTGCCTCGAAAGCCGGCGCATCTCCTGAAAAAAGACTTTTGGACTTCTTGGTACTTCACCGCGATACATGCGCTTCGCTTGCCGTCGCACAGATTGAAGTGCGGGGAACAGACTCTGCCAAACGCATTGAATCTCTTCATACCGCGCTGTCAATCGCTGACCTTTAGAGCCGAACGCATCAGGTCCAAAACGCTCTTCCAAGTCACGACGCCGAATTCCGAGTTGCTCATCGGCCGCTTCCAGTCTCACTGCCACCTCACGGAAGTCGCGTGCTTTGGCCGCTTCAAACCAGATGGGACGAAATGCTTCCGTTTCCGAAATCACTCGACCGAGTTCGACGAGTTTTGTCAGTTGCCCGACAGACGGATCTTGAATCGGAATGGTGAGTGCTCTGCCAAGTGAGGCCGTTGCGTCTCGGAGTTCTGCACTCCATTCAGTGGCTTGCTGTATCTCAATCGAAATGTCGCACAGGATGGGCTGCATCCGGACCAGCGATGTCGCGGAGTCACACATTTTCAAAGCGGCTCGCCACGCAAGCCCCCGCTCACCATGACTGTCATCTACGGCGAGTGACTGCTGTGCATTCCGAAGTTCTGGCTCGAATGCGCAGATCGCGGCTCCAAGCCGAGAAGAGCTGGAATGGACATGTGCGCAAGCGTTTGGCTCACTGTCACAAAGGATTTCAACCGCTTCCGGCGCGACTCCCCCAACTCCCTGCAAGAGTTCGACGACGCGGATTCCATCGAGCATTGCCTGCCAAGAGATATTCTGCTCGACATCACGAATCAACCACGACTCAATGGCATGGCATTCATCGTGAAACTGCGCAAGGTCAGTGTGAAGACGATTGAGTTCTGTGGCATCCCGTAACAGCGTCGCTCGCGACGGTGGCGTTGGTTCGCCGTACAAACTCTGCAATTGCTTAGAAGCCAGTCGCCCTTGCGGCAGCCATCTTTTCCAAAAAGAATTTAACGGCAGAAATCGTTGTACGGCTTCCCGTCCTTCAGGACCAAATGCGATGGGCTTCAGTCGAGCTTCCAACTCCTGACGCCTTTTCATGAGGTCATGGTCGGTCGCAGAGAGGCGTTTGACGAGTTCACGCATCCGGTGCCTCTGAGTGTCATCAAACCACTCCCGACGAAAGTTTCCCTCCAGTGCAAGCAATCGTCCGACTTCGACAATTGACTTGACCCGCTGCATTGGCCATTCAACCAACGCCACCGACAACATTCTCTCTAGCTCTTCGGCTGCTTGCCGCGCCTCGGTATTCAGTCGGACGAGACGACTGACTTGATTGGACAAGCCATTGAGATGTTCGTGGAGGGCGATCACCTTGGCCGTATCGCTTGGCTGGAATCGAGGTGTCACTGGCACGCCCGATTCAAAGGGAGAATCGCTAGGCTCACGCTGCGCCGGAGCGTTCAGCACGGTCGTCAATCTCTCACACGCGATTCGGAGCGTAACTCGATCAACTCGTTGTTTGGCGCTGATGGCGTCGATGAGTTGCATGGGGACGCGAATCAGCCGCTGCAATCGTTCTGAAGCTTGAAGACCGACATGAACTGACTGCCAACAGACTCGTCCCTGTTCGTCGCGAATTAGCGCTTCGTCATGAATATCAACTTCGCTGGCATGTTGGTCCGAATCGGAATGGAATGCTCGCAGTTGCTCGACATCTCGGACCAACAGGCTCGGACGACGCGATGACTGATCGCGGTAGAGACGCTCAATTTTCTTCTGCATCAATCGCCATTTCGGAAAGATCGCCTTCCAAGTGCGACCGAACTTGCGCACGTCCCGTACCACATCCCGGCCGCGCTTGCCGAATGCGGCTGGCACGAAACGGACTTCCAACTCAGTCTGGGTCGCGTTGATTTCTCCCTCATCGGTCAGCTTGGCGAAAAGACTTTCACCCGTGGTTGTCGATTGAGCGGCACTGAGCCAAGCCCTCGACAATGTGCCGCTGATCAACGGTTTTGGGCCGACATCAATCAACAAGCCCTCTGCTGAAAGGCGAGCATCGTAGGTTGGAATCTGGAGAGCATCGAGTACGGCGATTCCGGCCTGCTCGACATCGTTGGACAAATCAGCAAGAGATCGAAGGTCGGACGAAAGCGACGTGATGTGGCTGTGAAGTTTGCGAACTGTAGTTGCGGAATGCGGACGCAATCCGTTGGACCACTTGTCACCAACAACCCCGCTCATCTCCTCTTCGCGAAGCAGCCAGAGATCATCGACCGCCTCGTCAACGAATTCATTGCATTCTTGGCGAGTTGTTTGGAACGCTGTTGACCAGTTGGCGATTCGCAGGATCGCGTCAGCCACAACACGAGGGTTTCCACTCAGCCACGACAATGAAACCGACGGGCCGTGGAGCAATTTCCCGATGCTCTTGAGTCCATACTCCACGTCGGCAAGTGTCGGGTCTGAGGCGAGCAATCCGCCCGTTGCAAGGGGTTGGAGTTGCTGATTGAGCTTCGTCAAATGCTCGGCCATACCGCCAAGGCGAATACGTGCTTCGTCCTCAAACGCCAGCGAGAACACAGCCTGCATACAGCCGCGCCACGGATGTTGGTCGAACTCCTCGATCACTCGACGACAGTCGGCCAATGCTTGCAGGCGGTCGAGGATGTCTCGTAGCGTTGCGGCATCCATTTGCAGGACGTTTGGAATGTTGCACCGAGACACAGTGCCATTGCCAATTGCCGCCAATCGTCCATGTATGTCGAAGACACTCCTATCGAGCTTTGATTGCACCGCGTGCAGAGCGCGGACGTAGGAGTTGAGGCGTTCTCGCTGACGATAAAGTCGTTCAAGGTCTCCGTCGCGGCTGGCGTATTCTTCGCCGGGAAGATTCAGACATCGCCCGAGTTCGGTCACAATGTCCTTCTTGCTGGCCTTGTGGCTGTGGCAGTTCAACGCGAAGTCGCCCAAGTTCCGTTGGTCGAGCCGCTGTTTCACAACCTCCAGTGCGGCGGCTTTCTCGCTTACAAACAAGACGGTTTTTCCGTCAGCCAGGCACTCGGCAATGACGTTGGCAATCGTTTGGCTCTTGCCCGTTCCCGGCGGCCCGTCGAGCACCAGACTGGCCCCTGACTTGATCGCGAGAATCGCTTCGAGTTGGCTGGCATCGCACGGCAGGATGGTATGCAGCTTCGAGGGATGGACCTCCGCGTCGAATCTCGTGGGCGAAGGAATCGCCACGGCGAACGGCGGCGGAGTCGAATCATCTCCGGCAATGCGGCGACAGTGCTCATGCTCGGCGATCTCGGTCGCGTGCCGTCCGTAGTCGTCATACATTGCGAGCTTTTGGAAACTGAACTGCCCGAGTACCGCATCACTCAGAACTTCCCACCCCGATTCATTGCGGACCGCCTCTCGAATCGCCGACTCGTATCGCTCGCGGGCCTGTTCGTCATCGAGCAATGCCTGCGGATCGACCTCGGGCAATTCCAAACGAAAATCGCGTTTCATCAACTCCCGGAGGCAAAAGTTGGGCGTGATTTCATCTTCGTAGAGCGACAGTTTCCAAGGTGCGGTGGCCCCAATTCGTTCCAGGCACACCGGAACCAGCAGCAGCGGAGAGAGACGTGGCTCATCGCTGTGTTCCGCTTCAAACCATTTGAGGAAGCCGAACGCGACGAACAACACGTTCACGCCTTGCTCGGAAAGCGCAGTGCGGGCGTTCAGGGACATCCGATTCAACCGGTTGCCCAACGCGCGATCTTGCAAGTCGGTCAACAGGTGATTGGCAGACAACGCGCGCGATTCCAAGCACTGCTTCAGTGTGATGCGCGGCTCGACGGGTGGCGGTCCTTCCCCCGTCGATGCGAACAGCGACAACTGAGGCGGTGCGCTGTCGTCATCACCGCTATCCGAAGTGACCCGGACGCTTCGGAGCGTCCGGGTCACTGGGTGGGGTTCACCGGACTCGTTCGCATCGGGGACCAGTTCGCATTTCCACGCGAATGTCAGGTCGGCCCCACCGAGTAGGCCGCTCCAAACTTCGCCGGGCGAGGGATGCTCCAGACGGATTGCAGCACGCGGCCCAATCTTGCAATTGATGAGCTGATTCCGGTTCGTGAGATCCAGCAGCTTCCGCCGCCACTCTTCAATGCGCCCGCAAAGATCATTGGCCATGCCGGTACTTCACTCGTCTTGGAAACACGTCTCGCCTCGAATGATTAAGTTCAGTGTATCCACTGATGGAGTGAAGATCAGCCGTTCCCGAAGAAGCTTGCTGCCGACTGTTGAGTCCCCGCATGGACTCAGTAAGTGGTGAAGACGACTCGTATGCCGTGGGCGACGAGTTTTTGAATGATCTCGCTGTAGGGCGAGTAACCCCACGAGGTCGGGTCGATGCCGATGTCGGAGAAGATCGTCTGCGTGTCGCGTGTGGGCGCGGTCCGTTTCCAAATGTCGGTCCATCTCGATGCCAATGAAGTGATGTCCGTGCTGGCCATCGTTCGGCCCATTTGGGTTCAACACACCCGAACGATGATTCATGAAGTTGCCGATTCCGCAACCCGGCTCCAAGATCGTGGCTCCGTTCGGAATGCCGAGCCGCTCGATGGCCGCATGAATCCCGGCAATCACCGTGGGCGACGTATAGAACGCATTGAACGTCGTCCGCTTGGCGCTGTCATACTCTTCGGGTGTAAGCTGCCCCTTGAGTTCTTCGCCGAGTGTCCGCCAGCCGTCATCCTTGAATTCGCCGGTGACAGGATTCGGAAAGATCGAGAGGGCCACCGGACCGAAGCCAGCGAAACGGGCCAGCACCCGTCGCTCGCCAACCGTCGCCGAACGCTGCTCGTGTTCGATGATCTTCAACGTCCGAATCGCCGCGAGGATGTCGCGGGCTTTCGACTTCACGCCGCTTGAAATCGCAGGAGCCGTAGAGGCAGCAGTCGCCGCCGAATCCGAGTCCCCTCCTCCTTCGCGACTCCGCGCCTTGGCGTGACCCTCTGCTGATGCTGATGCTGACACCTGTCCTGTGAATCCTCATACACGATTCGCATACTCGTTTCTGCCACCCTTCCACCGTAGCGCACTTTGAGGTGATTGGCAATCAAAAGTTGCGGCAGACCACCATCCGAAAGATCGGCGAACAAGCCTCAAACGCAAGAACTCAGAGGCGGGAACTCAGCCTCAGTTCAGGCTCAACGAACGGGGTGCGCCCCTTATCCCCTCCCCGCACTCGGCCCTTCACTGCGAAGGCCGAGGTGACGGTGAGGCGAACGGGGCGAAGACCAAACCCTTTTCAGGGGGAAGAAAGCAGGAGCCGGACCATTGCGGAGTCAGTCATTCACGTGGTGCATGGCCAGAGCCTGCTGCAAGTGACTGATCGCCTGATCGACGGTGAAGACTGGCGATTTGCTCTTGTCATACGAGGCCAATCGGCGGTCGATCTCAGACGACCATTCGGCGGCAATCTCGGTTGTCGCGAATTCGACTTGGCTGAAACTTTCCTCCAATGCCTCAATCAACTTCACCCGCTCACAGGACGGAAGCCGCAGGGCTTCTTGGAGGATCGCTTCGCGTGTGGCCATGAGTTCAATCTCCTGTCAGGTCATCGTGCGTCGGCGTGTCGCGGGCTGTGTGCCAAATGCGGAGGATGAGGACCGTCTTGCCTTCGATACGAAACAACAACCGGTATTTCCCGCGTCGTTTGCCGAACAGGAGTTCGCGTATCTCGACGCCGACATCTACAGATTCGTCGGCGATGGGACAGCGGTCCGGGTTGGATTCGAGTGTGGACAGGCGGGACATCAACGCCGACAGCCAGGTCGCTCCCGCTGAATTGGCCTGCTGCGTGGTGAACCAGCGAAGAACGCTGTCCACATCCGATTCCGCCTTGTCGGTCAGTCGGACTTGGTAACGCACGGTCACTCTCCTTCGAGAGCGATGTTGTATTTCTTGGCCAAGGCCCGCAGAGCGGCGCGGGCCGGTTTGGTTCGTCCCGCCTCGGCGTCGGCTAGACCTTCGCGGATCGCGGCGATGGTCTCGGCCCGCTCGGCTTGAGCGGCTCGTTCCGCCAGCCGCTGGTAGGCCGCAGCGTCCTGAACGACGACTTCGGCTTTGCCGTTCACCGTCAGCACCACCGGTTCGCCCGTCTGATGCAGCCGCTGGAGCATGGTGGCCGACTCCCGTTTGAACGTGGTCAGTGATTCGATGCCCGTTTCCAAGTTCACCATGATTTCCCTTCAAGCATGTAATTCAATGCGAATGAGATGCTAGCCGAATCAGGTGGCGGGCGCAAGTGTGTATTACAAGTGAGTCGCTCCGTCACCACTCGATCCGTTCGATGAGGACGGCACCGTCGGCGGTAGTCATTGTGGTGGATTCGTCGGCCTCCTGAATCCACGGGACGCGGTGGCGGGTGATCCCTTGGAAGAGACGGACGTTGGGGCGGAGTTCGCTGTTGAGATGGCGACCGATGATGCGGATCGTTTGGCCGACGACGTGCTGCTCCTTGCCAAGTCGGCCCTCACGTTGCAAGGCGGCTCGAATCTCGGTCGTGATCTGGTCTCCTTCCCGGTGCGTCGGTGAGATGACAATCGCCGTCTCACCGTGCTTCACCGCTTGAACATAGTCGTTCGCCAGCCGTTGATTGCGATCCTCGTTCCGCAACTCCTGAATCCAGCCGAGCTGGTCGAGTTGCCGGAAGCCGTCTTCGACTCGTCCTTCGCTGAGAGCGTGCATTGCCTGTTTGTACGAGCCGCGTTGACGCTGAATGTCCTTGATTTCGGCTGGCACGAGTCCCGCGTCGGTCTCCAAGAGTCGAAGAGCCGCGCCCCGTTCGACGCTGCCGTGTTGACGACGATCCCCTGACAAGATGACACGTGCATCGAGTCTTTCGGCCAACTCAAACACCTTCGTCATCGTGCGTGTGCCGAGCAGTCCCGCTTCATCAATCCAGAGGACTTGTCCGGCAGCCTGAGCTTGCAGCTTCTCATCAACGAGCAACCGAGCCACGGTGTCTGCGGACTCGAAGCCGACTTCTCGCAACGTGCCACGACTGGCATCGGCGGACGGAGCGAAGGCGAACACATCGTGGCCCGATTCACGAAGCCCTTCGACGGCCTCTTGCATCATCGCGGTCTTGCCCACACCCGCCGCACCGCGAATGAGCATGACTCGGTCACGCGAACCGAGAACGTATTCAACCGCTGTTCGCTGTCCCGCATTGAGCCACTCGCGCGAGATCGTTCGTTGGGAATTGCCGAGCGGTGATCGAGTCCCGCGTCCATGGCGAGCGAATGCAATCATCCGTTGCTCTTCGGCGAGGACCGTGCGCGTCGTGGCCATGCGTCGGCCATCGCGATCCGCCGTGAGAAGTTCCTGTCGCCCGAAGGCGTGCTGCACCGTCTTCACGCTCGCCTTGCCGACTGATCGCTTCAGCGACTCTGCCAACAGAGTTCGTTCGGGCACGACCGACTTCCGCTCGAAGCAATGTTCGAGTGCCTGTGTCATCGCGGGCCGAGCGGCGTCCTGATCTTCGGGGATCGCATCGCTGCCGATCCGTTGGACCAGGGCCGCGAACTGTTCGCGCTCTTCGTCCGTGAGCCGTGCGTCCCACAGTTTCTGGAGTGCCGGGATCGTCAAGTCTTTCTGCTTCCGCTCGCGTGTCTTCGCTCCCAATTCCGACTTCGCCGCCGGATCGAGAATGCCACGTAGCCGTGCCTCGTCCTCAATCTGCTGCGTCCGTCGTGAGAACTTGGCCAGTGTCTTCGCATCGAGGCCGTTCAGTTCCCAGCCCGATTTGCGGCGAGTGACATCCAGTCCGAGTTCACCCAGCCTGCGAGCGAACCGCGAATGAAACGCCGCCTCGAAGTATGAGGCGTCCCGCTTGAGGCCCGCGAACTGTCCCGCCTTCCACGCCGATTCAGCCTGGTCCCACGTCGTGTTGAACACGAAGCAATGCGCGTGCAGATGCGGATCGGGCACTCCATCCACCGGCCGCGACGTGACGTGAAGTGAACGAACTCACCCCACACCATGGTTGCCCGTCGTCCGGTCTTCATTGCGACCCCGCTTGCGAACGCGAGTCTGCATCTCGGCTTCGATGTCTGTCATCGTCTCTCGCACCGAATCGCGAAAGGCGTTCAGCAACCGTTCGTCTCCCGTCAGGTTGTAAAGCAGCGAGACGCTCTTCGGCACATGGAAGTTGAAGTCATAGCCGACGCGACGATGCGCCTTCTGCCGCAGAGTCAGCGGTTGCCCCGTATCAGGATGCTTGTTATTGCACAGGGCGTTCCAGTCGGCATTCTCAACTCGCCCGAACAACCCGAGCCGCTCTGCCCCGCGTCCCTGCCATTGGCCCGCCAACTCCTGCCCCTCGGTGTAATAGTCGGCCGTGCTGTAATAGCTCTTCGCCCCCGCCGCCGACACGTTCTGAATGATGCGCAACATGCCTCATTGTAGGCACACATTGCTTGAAGAATCGTTAACGCTTCAAGATGTCACCGGTTGGCATCGTCTGTCACGGAATGACATTCACCGTGAGACGATCCGTCCAAGTGTCCAACGGACCTCCGTCCTGACCAGTGGTGACATTGCCTCGTGTTCAATGCGAGAAGCGGCCTCAATGCTCGCGGTACTCGACAGGTCACGCCTGTTGCTTGCGATGGCCTGCGGCTGCGATCCGTTGGCGCGTCCATCACGGATGGCTTGAGGCAGTGTTGCACCGACATCATCCGCTTTAGCCACGGAGCGAGCAGCTCGAAGAAGATCTACCGGTCGTCGTTCATCCCCGGTCTGCACGACACCTGCATGGTCTTCGAGAAGCCTGCATCAGCCTCATCACGGAAAGGAGTTTTGCTATGACCATGACCAATCTCAACGACACGCTGACCGAGGACGAGTTCCTCGCGACGTACCCACTGATTCCCAATCACATTAATCCTGATGCTGCGTGGGAGGTGAATGGCCGAGGCGGTTGCCTCTTCGACCGATCAGGTCGTGAGTTCGCCTTCGTCCGTCAGCAAGACCCGTGCTGCGTCTGGACGCTGTTCGACGCCTGTGACGGTCGCCTCCTCTTGGGCAGCGGCCTGCACATCGTGAATCGACTCGGCTACCTCATCAGCACCGTCCCGGTCCCGATGGGAATGCTCATCTCCGTCTACATCGACCCGCTCGACGACGACTTCGAGAGCGACTTCGACGACATCTTCGAGGAGGATGTCGAAACCGCCACAAGCCTCTTCGAGTCACGATGACCAGCACGGACTCAACGCCAACGCGTTCATCGAGTGACTCGCTCGACGAGTTGCTCGATGATCCGTTTCATGGCTGTGCCTTTGCTGCTTATATAGAACTTGCCACAGAGACGGGCGGTCTCCCCGACATCGAAGCAACTCGACGACGAGCGTTCCAACTCTACGAAGAGAAACTCGCCGAACGACACCGTTCATAACTCGCACAAAGGCTTCATCAACGTTCCGGTGAAGACGGCCCCGGTATCAGTTCGTGGATGAGCTTCTCAATAGCCTCCACCTGCAAGCGTCCCTCGAAGTCGTTGCGGCGGACCCAAGCGTTCTTCTGCCCGCGATAGTCAGGCTGAAACCGAAAGCCCGCTCCCTTGACGGCGGTCAGCACATCGTCGGGTGGCCGCTGGCTGAACTGCACCACGATCCGGTTGTAGTCCTCATCACCCATCCGGCAGTACCCGCGCGCCTCATCCACTATCCACGTCCGCATTCGTGGTAGTACCTCGTCGCCTTTCGACGGACCATTCACTGGACCGCCTGTGGCAACCGAATCAGCGACAGGTTGTTCAGCGGCCTGCTGTTGAACGACCGGTTGCTCGCCGGATGTAGGCGGCTCGATCTTCGGTGTCGAAGGCAAGCATTCCATCAAGCCGTCACTCATGGCCTCCTTGGTTGCTGGAGTTGAGTCGGCTCGAAGGTCGGACGCGGCGTCGGCGTTCTTCGTCGCCCTCTTTCTCTTTGGTGGTGCTTTCGTAGTTGGCATTGTCTCCTCCCTGATTGTGAATGAACCCGACTCCCGTCGGTCTCTTCACTCTACAACAGGTCGCTAAACAATCCGTTAACGTCTCAAAAGACCACCCGCGTCACGGTCGCCGCAAGCTCGACGCCCCCTCGCCCAAGCCTTGGTCACTCCATTGAGAACGCCTTGGAACAGCCACAACAATCGCGACTTTTCATGCATCGAAAACTCGCGATTGAAGACAGGGAGCAAGCAAATTTGTGTCAGACATCTCCCCTAAGCATGGCTTAGGTTGTTTTTCACGGTGAAAATGGCTGGCCAGCCAGAAAGCCAGCTTGCTGACATGCCAGCCAGACAGCTTGCCGTCAAGACAGGTGGCCAACGTGTCATCGTGCCAGCAAGACAGAAAGAAAGACGGACAACATGCTGGCGGTCTGCTGAACCAACATGCTGGCAAGCAGGCTCAACGACATGCTTGCCAACAGGCAATCCAGCAGGCCAGCACGCAAGCGAGCCATCACGACAGCGTGCTGTAAATAATGCTTGCCAGCTTGATAGAAGTCATATAGTGTCGCGGCATGATTATCGTCGTCGCGAACTCAAAAGGGGGAGTCGGTAAATCGACTCTCGCCGTTCACTTGGCTGCTTGACTCAACCGCCAAGGGCATCGAGTGACGCTGGCCGATTGCGATACTCAGCAGTCTTCGTCCGAGTGGATTCGCGAAGCCGCTCCGGACGTGAAGGCGGTTCGGCTCGACAACCCCGACATCATTCTGAACGAGCTTCCGATACTGGCTCACGACGCCGACTTCGTGGTGGCCGACGGACCCGGTAGCCAAACCGAAACCAGTCGTGCGCTCTTGCTTCGCGCCGATCTCGCCATCGTCCCGTGCAAGGCGAGCATGTTGGAGGTGAGGGCACTTGCCAAAGCGACCGAAGTCTTGAGGCAGGCTCAAGACATTCGTGGTGGCATCCCAACGGCCATCATCGTCCTGAGCATGGTCGGCAAGAACTATCGGCTGACGAAGGACATGAAGGATGCCGCCGCCGCTCTCAACCTGCCACTCGCCGCGACCGCCATGATCCTGCGGCAAATCTACGCCGACGCACCCGGCCAAGGTTCGACTGTGTGGGACTTGGGTTCGAGGGCGAAAGAAGCCGCCGAAGAAGTGGATCAGCTTTTCCGGGAAATTCTCCCGGACGCCGCCAGACGCCGGACACCGCAACCGCGTGGCCGAACACTGATCACTTCAAGATGAGGCAACCATGACCGACCGTCGCTCCCTCATCGAAGGCCTTAAACAAACCCCGTCCACCATCGACCCAAAGCTGGAAAAGGAGTTCGTCTTCAAATCCAAACCAGCAACCTCAGGTGAGGGAACATCCCCTGCATCGCCCTCAGTATCCCCGGTCGCTCCCATCGCTCGTTCCCCGATCAGCACCAGAATCCGAGCCGACTTCGCCGCCGCCCTGAAGCGAACCTCACTGGAACGCCAACTCAAAGGGATCGAACCCAACACCCTCCAAGACATCCTCGAAGAGGCCATCGAACCCTGGCTCAAAGCCAACGGCGCAATTCCATAATCTCTGACTCTCGCCCCTTGTCACTCACCCTTTGATTCTTGTCTGTCCCTCAACCCTCAACCGCTCCTGCGAACGATCCACTTCTTGCAGAAGCCAATAAACGCCGCATCGGGATCGCGCGGAGCTTCTGTGATCCACTCGCGTTCGAGGTAATAAACATCCCACTGTGGAGCCACCATTCGAGCGACTTCATACGTGTCGGCGTTGAGCAGCCCAACTCGCACCGGAAGCGATGGCTCCGGCTCCGATGTGGGCATCGTGCCTCGATTGCGGAACGTCACAAAATCGCTGTCATCTAGCGTGACCGAATAATCCGGCATGTGCTGATGTCGCCGATCCTCTTCCACAATCTTGCCAACCAACCGCCGAAACTCTTTCTCTGTCGAGGCCGACCCACATTTCTTCTGGAGCAATGCGAGCGAGATCCGCCACTCACCCTGTTGCCCGCAATGCTTCCTCGCGAGTTCATACATCCGCCGCTCCAGTGGCTTTCGCAACCGAAAATAATCGCGATGCAGAGTCAGCACCTCTTTATGCTGAATCGCATTAAAGACCCAATCCGACAGCTTGACTTCAATCTCCTGCATCCGCCCGTCCCGAGTCTCCCGCACAATCTTCGCCCGCTCGATCAGGCCGAACGTCTCAAACACCTCCTGCCCGCCAGTAGTAATATTCGTCGAAATCCGAGTCCCCGACAGCCGCTCTAAGGCCGACTTCAATGCCTCATACCCCTGCCCATTCGTCATCCGATTCGTAGCCTTGAGCAGATCATAAGCCGTAAACCATAAGACCGATGTCACCGCCTTCCGCTCGTTCACCGCCGCCATCAACTGACTGATGCAATAAATGAGAATGTCGCGATCATGCACGGTCGCCAACCCATCCGCCGAAGGCTTCACCTCCACAAACACATCCCCATGCTCATACCGCCGCACCCGATGATCGGGCTTCGTGGACAATGAAAACACCGGATGCCCCATCGAAGCCATATCCCCCTTCGGAGCCGCATCCATCAAATCACAAACAAAAAAATCCGCCTCCCGCCGATCCGGCAGCAGAGGCGACCGCTCAACAGTCGCAACGTCGGTCAACATGTTCGTTTCAACAACGATGCAGCCGACACTTCGATAGTTCGCCCACCAAGTCAAGAACTTTCGACATTTCACCCACCGTCACACCGACTTCGACACATCACCCACCACTCCAAATCTTCGATGGTTCACCCACCAAGCTTCGATGGTTTACACACCAGCCACTTCCAATACACAAGCAACTTCAAAGCCTTACCACCCGTTATCCACACCGTAACACTCTCTATAACACAAGTATTTAACACCCCCGCCAATAAACGCTGAACCTGTGGATAACCTGCGAGTCCACCGCACGCCCCAGATCAATTCATCTGTCCGGCAGGTCCAATCCTGCAATCCACTCCCATTCGTCGGAGCAAGCAGAGATGACGAGGTGGCATTCAGGAAAGCCACACCACTCGCTGCACCACCATCGCCCCCCAACCCGCGCGCCAACCAAACAATTTTCAACCCCGCAACCGCCGATCCCAGTCCCCATGATTCGCCGTGCCGAACAGTGTTGGGGCAGGAACAGTGTTGCGATAGGTCCATTTAGTCGTCAGCCACTTCCGTTTGCCTTGGGCGACCGCGACCCCGGAGCGTGGATTGCAGGCCGAGCAGGTTGGCAGTTCTTTCGATCCAGTCGGGTGAGCCGAAGGGGCAGCCACGGACGACGCTGCGTCTCAAGGCGGCGAGTTCAGCGTCGGTCTGCGGCGTGTTCACCAAGGTGAGCCACTGTCGCGGGCGTGACATCGGCCACGCGCTGAGCAGGCGACGTTGCTCGGCAGAACCAAACTCGCGACGCCAGAGGCTTGACCATTGCCAGTCCTCGGCGCGAGGCACCAGATTGGCACGCAGCGCATTCCGCTCGACGTACCGCAGGACTTGGTAGAAGTAATCGTCTTCCTCAACCGGAAACGACTTGAATCGTCCTTGGTACACGTGCCCTTCGCCGACGCGCCGACGATGCTTCTGCCAGCGGGTCACATGAGTGACCGTCAGCCGCTGCATGAACGCGGCCAAGTCTCCATCGTTCTCAGGCCACAGCACGAGATGCCAGTGATTGGGCATCAGGCAGTAGCTGCAAATCCGCATCGGCTGCTTGGCGAGCGTTTCTGCGAGCACGTCCTCGAAGGCGGAGTAATCGGCCGGTTTGTCGAACAGCTTCTGCCGTCCGACACCTCGATTTAGAACATGAAACACCATTCCGCCTGGGGCAATGCGATTTGTTCGTGGCATGATGCCGCGAGAAGCCAACGCTGGCCGGTCGTCCCGTCAATAATGGACCTGTCCCCTTTTGTCTCCTTCTTTTTCAATCTTTATCGCGCCCACTCCCTGAATTACAACGCCACCATCAGGAGTTACTGTTACTCCCGGAGAAGTTGGCGGCGTACAGACGCCACTCGTTAGTGGTGCGGCCGCAGCCCCTGCGGGCGATGGCGTGGCTGCAACGAACCCTCCGGCTGAAGCGGTGCTGGCACCAGTGACGTTAAATACAAAATCGGCTGCGAGAGTTGCGATAAAGCTTACAAAGGCCGCGTTGTCGGCTGAGGTGGTAAAAAGGGGACAGGTCCATTAAACGGCAATAATGGACCTGTTTCCTTTGAATCCTTCTTATTATAATATTCGCGTTAACGCTATTTATATTTTACGAAACACAAACAAAATGTCGGGTGGTAAAAAGGGGCGGGTGGTAAAAATGGGACAGGTCCATTAAACGGCAATAATGGACCTGTCCCCTTTGA
>JAYVOX010000326.1:0-6513 GCA_043757695.1 Schlesneria sp. | reverse complement strand
GATGGACGCCTCGTCCGTCCGAGTCGCCGCTGGTAGTGACGGACGGACGAGGCGTCCATCCTACGACTGGGTATGCCAACACATGCCGCTCGCCTTAGAAAAGTAACCCGCTGCGTCAGCGAGGAAGTAGCGTTGTTTGCGATGTGTCGGCCTCCTTCGCTCTCGCTGAGGGTTACCAAAGTAAGTGCCATTGGTATCACGCCTCCGACATCTTTGTCTCGGCGACAATTGCCGAAGTTGAGTCGAGGCGACTGGCGCGAGGCCACGCCTTCCGGGTGACTTTTCCGTTCTTTCGGGTTGCGCCTGAAGGTTGGTTCATTCTTGTCGTGTCGAGTCAACTCGGCCCGAACTTGCCGCACGCGATCAGCCGATTCGATTCGGGCGGAGCTGCGCGGTGCTGTTGAACATCGACACCGCTCATGAATGGTGGCGTGGGACGGAACCTCTTGCCCGGCAGCAGTCGATGGGTGCGTCATGGATCCGGCTGACACAATGACGATCGACAAAATTACAGGCTCAGCCGGTCGATCAATTCGACCGGCTTCGACCCGGCGACTCGCCGTACTTTGCTTGGCGGCATTGGCCACGGGGATCGGTGTCGCCACTTGGCTCGAGTTGCGTGGAGCTGTCTCGTATGCAGGGCGGTTGGAAGCGCGGACCACGACCGCATCTGCGGGCCGTGCGGGGCGCGTCGTCTCGTTGAACGTCATCGCTGGCCAGCGCGTCGTCCCCGGAGAGAAGTTGTTCGAGTTGGCCGACGACCGTCTGGCCAACGAGATCGTCACGAAGAAGCGCGAGTTGGTGGAACTCGAATCTGAGCTGCAACGCGTGCGAGCCACCGCTGACGTGGAACTCGAATGGCGGCGACGCGAGCTTCAAAGTGAGGCGTTTCAAACGCAACTCAAGGCCGCCTCGGTGACTCAAGAACGATTGAGTCGTCAGGTCGAGCAGCTCGCTTGGCAGGAACAATTGTCGGGGCAACCCGCCGACTGGAATATCCGGCCAACACTGGTCGCTGCCACGAAAACGTTCGGCCCCGTGCTCCTCGATGCGCACGCCCGCGACGAACGGCGGATTCAGGCGATGCTGAAAGAAGATGCCGCGGCCAGCGCTGCGGAGGCCCTCGCGGCTCAATTGGTGTTGTGCGAACAACGACTGGAGCGATTGAAAAAACTCGACGATGAGTTACCGGGAAAGGTCCGACTCTCGGTGGGCGTCGAGTTGGCGGAGACTCGGCTGAGGCGAGTGAAGGACGAACTCAATTCACTCGAACAGCAAGGCGATTCGCTGACGATGACCTGCCCGTCACACGGTGTCGTCGGTGCCGTCCATCGTGAATCAGGAAGTCTCGTCGCACCGGGTGATGGAGTGGTCGAACTGTTCGATGATGATCGCCGTCATTTGATCGCCTCGATCCCTTCGTCCGCCGTCGCGAAGTTGAAACCAGGCATGAAGCTGACTCTGATCTTCCCCGCTCGTGCGAAGCGAATTGGATTAGTGGCCACTATCCCACCTCAAGCGATGCGACTGGCGGGCGAGCCGGATGAAGACTCACAAGTCGCCGTCAAGATCGAACCCGCTGGAAAGCTCTGGCCCAAGGTGCCGATCGGTTCACGAGTGAAGGTCCAAGTCCCGCAGTGACGTGATTCTGTGACCATGACGCGGGGCAGACTTATACTCTGCGCGGCCCAAACTGAGTCATTCCGAGCGGTGGACGTAAGTCCTCCGGTTCTTGGGGCGAAGAGCCGGAGGAGTTATGTCCACCGCTCGGAAATGTGTCACTCTTGGCCACGTGAAGTATATATACCTCGCGTGGTCACGAATGAGACCTTGGCGAGCCGCATGCCGTAAGGCTGCGGGTTCTTGATCGCCGCAGAAAACCCGCAGCCTTACGGCATGCGGCTCGCTTAAAACGCATCACTCGTGGCCGCGCGAGGTATAACTTGTCATCTGCCACGCCCCGGCTAGAGCAGGTCCAGCACCATCCGTCTCACGCCCGACGCCGCACCGTTGCGATCGCTTCGATTGAGAATGGTCCGTGTTCGCGAGGCTGGCCGCTGGGGAGGTCTGTTCCCCAGAGAACGAGCTGCCCTTGCTGACTGGCTCGGGAATCGGGGTAACCGCTGACGGTGCGTCCGTCGTGCAGAGTCACCTCCACTTCGGAGGTCTCTTCGATTCCGAGTGACTCGTGGACCAGCTCTGGGAAGCGAGACCACGCCCAAGGCCACAGCGTCTTTTCGGGTGCGACCTTGCCGGCGATGTCGTTCCATTCCAACTCGGCCTGTCTCAACGCGATCAGTGAGGCCCGCCGGCACCACGGCTGAAGCACATCGCTCAGCCACGCTTTGCGCGAGGCGACCAGTTCATCGAACGGTGACATGCTCAACCTTTCGTCGCTGAAGCGACTGCCTGCCACACTTCGTCCGCGATGCGATCCATCGATTTGAGTTCGCCGCCATCGAGGCAATCGACGCGCGACCAACTCGGTTCGTCAGCCGCCAGTCGCGCGTAAATGTCGTGGACTCGCTGCAAGTACGCGGCATCGGCTTCTTGCAAATCGGCGGCCCGATCGGTGTAAGACCGCTGCGCCTTGAGCGCGATCAGCCGCGTCGCCTGATCCACGGGGAGATCGAGAAACACCGTGACCTGCGGCTGCGGCAACTCGTACAGTGAGAACTCGACGGAGCGAACCCACGCGATCAATTCGTCTCGCTCGGCCCCAGCCACCTTGGCCGCTTGGTGAGCGATGTTGGACGCCACGTACCGATCGCAGACCACCACGTCGTTCTCGGCCAACGCTCGCGCAAGCAACGGCTTCGATTCAAACCGGTCTCCCGCGAACAGGAGCGAGACCAAGAACGGGCTGACCTGATCGAGCTGTCCGAACCGACCGTTCAGAAAGTCACCGATCTTTTGACCGAACTGTGTGTCGCGATAACGAGGGAAGCTGAGTAGCTCGCAGCGACGCCCCTCGGCACACAGGCGTTCGACTAAGCGAGCCGCTTGAGTCCCCTTCCCCGATCCGTCAATCCCTTCGATAGCAATCAGCACACTCACAACGACGAATCCTTTTTGACTGGCGACGCACCACAGTAAACATCTGCTCGAAGTGCCGTAGGGTGCGTGGACACCTTCGTGGGCGAAACAGGTGGTGAATGAGTCAAGTTTCTTAAAGAGGGAGAATTTCTAATTTTTAATTTCTAATTTTTAATTGCGAATTGAAGAAGTCCTCGCAGTTGATGCTTTCCATTTCGCAATTCGCAATGACCAATTCGCAATTAGAAATGACTTGTCTTCGGTCTGAGCCATAGCCCTCGCTGGAGTCTTCGGAACACACACTCAAATCGCTGGCTATTTCGCAATAGAATCTCGGTCATG
This sequence comes from Schlesneria sp., assembly GCA_043757695.1. Taxonomy (GTDB): domain Bacteria; phylum Planctomycetota; class Planctomycetia; order Planctomycetales; family Planctomycetaceae; genus Schlesneria. Next base: position 3,135 of record JAYVOX010000326.1, on the reverse strand, counting down.
GAATGACTGAGCTACGTAGGCGAGTCATTCCAACTCGCACAGAATATCGAGGTAGGTTCCTTCAGCAGAAGGTCAATTACGACTGCACCCGGCCTCGTTATTGCCTCCCAGAATGGTGTGTTCCGATGACTCCACACCCCCCCATGACACTCACAGGAACGGCGTCGTTCCCGGTTGAGCCATTGGAGCGACCTCGAATTTGGTGTCCCATCCGTCGGTGATCTCGGGGACGAGAATTTCTTTCGAGTTCAAGGCCATGTCCCACGAGATCTGCTTGCCGGTGTAGCCCGCCATGCGACCCATGATTCCGGTGAGAGTACTCGTGAGCATCCGGTCGCCGTCGTTGATCGGCTGACCGGTGCGGATCGAGTCGAAGAACTCATCGTGCTCGACCTGGTACATGTCGCGCGACTTGGGGCCGTCGTATTTCCAAGCGTTCGCACCGTCGATCGAGACCCCGGAATCGCCACCACCGCGAATCGTGGCCGTCCCCTTGGTGCCGTGGACATAGAGGCTATTTTCGTTATGGCAGCCGGAGATTTGCCGCTGGGCCATGAAACCTCGCACGCCGCCATCCCATTCGTAGTTGACCTCAATGTGGTCAAAGATGTTGCCGCCGTGAGCCGGGATCTGACGGCCACCGACCGCCGTGCAGCGCAGGGGCGGAGCGTCCTTCATCACCCACTGCAACAAGTCCACGCTATGAATGGCCTGCTCAACAAGTCCGTCTCCCGAGAGCCAAGTAAAGTTGTACCAGTTGCGTACCATCCACTCGAAGTCGGTGATTCCTTCGGGACGCGTCTTTGCAGGAGGCATCGGCTTCACGGGGGATGTCAGGTACGTGCCGAAGGCCGACACCACGTCGCCGATCTGTCCGTCGTGAATTCGCTGGAAGAACTCGCGACGCGGCGAGTCATACCGCCAGCAAAAGCCCGCGACCATTGCCAGCTTTTTCTCCTTGGCGATCTTCACCGATTCGATCACCGATCGACATCCGGGGGCGTCTGTGGCCATCGGCTTCTCGGTGAAGATGTGCTTGCCCGCTTCCACGGCCGCGCGCAGATGGACGGGGCGGAAGCCGGGTGGCGATGTCAGCAGCACCACATCGCAAGTGTCGATGACCTTCTTATAGGAGTCGATGCCGATGAACTTGTGGTCTTCATCAACGGCAACCTGCGCCGCAATGCGGTCGTTCGCCTTGAGATTGCTCAGGCTGCCGTCGATCTGACTGCGAAACACGTCGGCGACGGCAACCAGTTTGACCTGCGAGTCCGCTGTTAGGGCCTGCTGTGCCGCACCGGTTCCTCGTCCACCACAACCGACAAGCCCGACCTTGAGTTGATCGCTGCCAGCGGCGAACGCACGGGCATTCATCGACAGGTTGAGGCCCAGCGTTCCGGCAACGGCCGCCCCAGTCTTCAAGAAGTCACGGCGTGAAGCGGGTGTGGAAGGAATTGAAGTGGGCTTGGTTTCAGCATGAAGCGTGTCCGTCATGGGAGCATCTCCGCAACGAGGTCAGGGTGGGGAACAGCCAAAGACGCGGGCGAATGCTACTGATCGTTTCCGCTCGATGCGAGCGACCGCTCAATTCCAAACCGGGCTTGGATTGCGACAACTCGAAGGTTGAAGTACAGCCAGTGTGAAGCTCAACAAGCGCGCGATTCGGTTTCGGTCAGAATGAGATTGGCCAGATGGTGAGTGGTCTGGACGTTGTTTTTGGGAGACCCACATGATTTTTGACCATCCTCAGCGAGACTACTCTGGCCAGCGCGTGTTGGTCATGGGGCTGGGTTCATTTGGCGGCGGATTGGGGGCGGTGAAGTTCTTTGTTTCACGCGGAGCGATCGTCACCGTGACCGATCTGCGGCCGGTCGAGAAGTTGGCGGAGTCGCTCACGGAACTGTCGGCGTCGCTGGCTGCGGCGGCAGTCGAATTCAAACTGGGATGGCATGACGAGGAAGACTTTCGTCGTGCGGACTTGATCGTCGTCAATCCGGCCATTCGGCAAGACCATTCGTGCTTGGAGATCGCGCGGGCCGCAGGCGTACCACTGACGAGTGAAATGAACTTGTTCTGGCAATGGTGCCGTGCCCCGATCGTGGCGGTCACAGGGAGCAATGGGAAATCGACGACAACGGCACTTACGCATTCCATCTTGAGCCATCACGTCGGGCAGGAGAACTCGCCTCGACACTGCTGGCTGGGTGGGAACATCGGCGTCAGCCTGCTGCCGCACGTCGCTGAGATCGACGAGAACGATGTCGTCGTGCTGGAACTGAGCAGCTTCCAACTCGCTGACTTGGCAAGACTGCAGGTCAGCCCGGCCGTCGCTGTTGTGACGAACTTCAGTCCCAACCATCTCGACTGGCACGACGAGGTGGCTCATTACCGTTGGTCGAAGCAGACGATGTTGCGGTGGCAGGAGGCGTCTCAGGTCGCGGTGCTCAATGGTGATGATGCCGATGTTTCCGCGTGGCCGACTTGCGGTGAGCGACTCACGTTTGGAATGGCTGATCGCGGCGAGTTGGGGGTGTTCGCGGAGTCCGACGACGGCGAGCGAGTTCGCGTGCGATTATCGGATCGTGACGAACTCGTTCCGCTCGGGAAGTGGCTCAAGCTTCCCGGTCGCCACAATCTGGCCAACGCCATGGCAGCGACATGTGCGGCAATGCGGTTTGGAGCGGGCCTCACTGCGGTACAGCAGGGCCTCGAAAATTATCAGCCACTGCCGCACCGATTGCAGTTTGTTGCCGAAGTTGCAGGGCGCAGGTACTTCAACGATTCACTCGCGACGACGCCCGAGTCGGCCGAGGTGGCACTCGAAGCGTTCACGTCGCCAATCGTGTTGCTGTCCGGGGGCTATGACAAACAGGTCGATCTTTCGCAGATGGCCTCGGCTATTGCGCGGCGAGTCAAAGCGGTCGCACTCATGGGACAGACGGCGGCTCGGTTGAGAGAACTCATCGAACAAACGCCCGGGAACCAGTGCCGGGTATCGAGCGAGTTAAGTTCGTTGCGAGAAGTCTGCGAGTGGGCGGTCGCTCAATCGGACGAAGGTGATGTCGTGCTGCTCTCACCCGGCTGTGCCAGCTACGACTGGTTCCGCAACTTTGCCGATCGCGGTCAGCAGTTCAC
>JAYVOX010000325.1:0-6521 GCA_043757695.1 Schlesneria sp. | reverse complement strand
GCTTCGGCCTGAGCCAGACGCTGTTCCAATTCGCGAACGCTCGTGAAGTACTCGTCGAGCTTTTCGCGATCGCCAGCACTGGCGCTCGCCTGCAGCCGCTTCGCCTGATCGCGAACCGCGTCGAGCACGCTCTGACCATCTTCCAATCGCCGAGCCTGAGCCTGCACCTCGTCCGGCCGTCCCTCCAGAAACAGTTTGGCGAACACGCTCGACGGCCAACTCTCCGTCGGCACCGCCGCCCCGCTGCGCGTCCACGACAAACCAAACCCCTCGCACGACAGCGGCAGAGCGGCGAATCGCGTCTCGCCGTGCAGGTGCTCGGCCGCGAACTGATCCAGCGAAATGCTGTTGCGAAATCCGGCCCGTTGCTCCGGATGCGGTGCGGCGGTCAGAAAGCTGTAGTTGGAATCGTGGCTGGGTCCAACGTCCGGATGCGACAACCCGGAGATCACCGTGAAGTCGTCGCGAAAATCCTTGAGGACTTCCAGGTACGGAGACAGCTCATAGTCCCGCCCCGCCTTCTCCGGAAAGAAGAACTCCGGATGCACTCCCAGCGGCGTGTTGATGCAGACCATGCGTCGCTTAACCGCCGGCGTAGCGGCAGCAGCGCGCCGCGTCATGACATCCAGCAGAGGCAACGCCATCGCGACACCCGCGCCGCGAAGGAAGGTTCGGCGATCAAGTTTCATGGCAAAAGTCCTTGTTGAGCAAAGATTGGAAGTCCGACTAACGACGTTGCCAACTCGCCACAGCAACATTCGTGTGGCCTGAATGCGTTCGATTGGCCGTGGTCAAGTTGAAGATTTTGTTAGGAGTTTCTTGATTCTCAGGACTATTGAAACCAAGGCGAAACAAATCCAATAGAGCATCAGAGCATTGATAATCGCGGCGGCGACCAGAACTGCAACTCGACTGTAATTTGGCATTCCGAGGCTCTCGGCGACGACACCGAATCCCCAAGAGGTTGGCCATGTCGCGAGAGCCCGAAACAGGAAGGGATAGCCTTGTCCGGGCATAGGATGCCCTCGTTTCGGCAGAGATTCAATCCACAACTCCAACAACCAGATGGTCAGCACGGCTGCGCCGTAAAGCGATACGGCAACCCACGCGGTCAATCGGCGTATATTCATTTTCATGGCAGGTCCAGCGCAGTGCCCAACCGTGAAGTCGGCCGCGTGCGAGCGATCACGGACTGACTGAAATGGGTTCACCGCTCGCTTGGGGAATCAACGTCTCACTCCGGCTGTGGTTTGTCAATCGGCTGGAAGGCCCCGCTTGCGGCCTGGCAGAACGATGGGGGCAGAACGATGGTATGAAATTGAATGAATCAGAGTGCTTGTCTTCATCGTCCTGCCCCCATTGTTCTGCCACTTCCCCGTAGCCGAACTCGTGAGAGTTCGGACGGTTGGTGATCCGATCCCGAATTCTCACGAATTCGGCTACAAACGAGGGAAATGCCCACCGTGGAAGCCCTGCCACTCAACTCGAAGAGCCGAACGCGGGCGTTCGGCTCTTCGAGTTGAGGATGTCGTCGTGACTTCAACAGAGTTTTATCCGGCACTTCGACCTTCTCGGAACGCCATTCCGGGTTCATTGTCGTTTGAAGTTGTAGTCCTCGTTGGCGCGGTCGAAATCGGCAGCGGTCAGGCTGGCTCGCAACTTCACGTCGGTATACGAGTACTGCTCGATGACTGTCGCGGTGTCGAGTTCTTCACCGACGGCCGTCACCGCGTCTGTCGGCCAAGCGAAGTTTTTGATGAACAGCGGGACGTTCCACTCGGCGTCGATCATGACGATCGACTTGCGGTACTCGGGTGAGGACTTGGCGTCGCGGAACTCGGTCACGAAGCAGAGACAGTCGCGGCCACCAATCAGTTGGTTCTCGGCTTGATCGCACTTGGCGATCGCGTTCTGTTCGATGTCGCGTCGATGGCTATTGAGGATGGTCTTGGCCAGATTCGACAGACCGATCTGAGTGATCGGGTGACGCGATTCCGCCTTGGCGAGCGAGCTGTCCGGTTCCATCGAGAGCGGAGGGAGCCGTGCTTTCCAACCGCCCGGATGAACCAGCAAGTTGCCGTTGTTCAGGCCCTCACCGTAGATGACCTCGCGCCCCGTGTCGAAGTTCTCCCACTTCATATAGACGTTGAACGGCTTGTGCGCCACCTTCATCGAGGTCATCTGCTCTTCGAGCAACTCGCCATGAACGACCTCCAGCCGACTGAATTGGGCCGTGTAGTCGGGAACTTTTTCGAGGAACGCGACACCCTTGTTGAGCAATTCGATCTTCCGCTGGAGAGTCTTCTGAGCGAGTAGCTCGGGAGTCAGTTGCTCGTCCATTGTCACAGGAGCCGGGTTCCGAATGGCAATAACGACCGGCTTCGCCTTTGCACTTGCTACTCGAAATGTATCGGCTCCGGCCGGACGCGGGGCACTCTCCAGTTGCAGGAACAGCATGGCTGTCACCACGATGGCGATGGCCGAGCTGTTGGCTTTTTGTTCGTCATTGAGCGCCGCGAGACGACGGAACAGAGACTTCATGCGGCGCTCTCCTGAGATGCGGCAGACGGGACTGAGAGGAACGAGGGGGGAGGCATCGTGACGGCGGAAATGGCCGACGTGTGAACGTGAGGTTGGTGCGAGAGCGTTTTCGTCACTCCAGCCCTGCGTCCCGATGAGATGCCACACAGGAACATCGGCGACCAATTTCGGAATTGGTGAAGAGTTCTGTGTCCGTCGTCGCGGCACGCACTCCAGTTGAGTCGGCGCATCTCAACGTTCGCGGCGCATTCCGTTCGTCTTGGCTGATCGGAAGAGTCTGCCAAGAATTCAGACGAGCCCCAGTTCTGAGCCTGCCGGACACAGAGGCGATCCGAGAAGGTCGTTTAGACCTCGCGCGGCCGAGAGTGATACATTTGAATGTAGCCACGTTTCGCCAGAACATGGGCGTTTTGACCGTCCCGCCCGCACTCTGGCGAGATGCGGCTACGTCTCACTTCAAGCCGCGTGCGGCATAAGGGAGGGTTTGGGGCGGCGACCGTAAGGCGAACATGCTCGTTCGTCAATCACGGTTGACTCCTTTGATTCAGCGCTCGGTGTATCGGCGCGGCGATGCCGGTTTCGACAATTCCCCGCTTCAAGACCGGTTGCTAGACTCCCGGCCCATTCGAGTCCCTCTTTGAAAGGAGTCACCTGTGCGTTGGTCCCAGACGTTCATTCCGACCATGAAAGAAATCCCGGCGGATGCCGAAGTGCCGAGCCATCAACTCATGCTGCGCGCCGGGATGATTCGGCAACTCATGGCCGGAGCCTATACCTATCTGCCGCTCGGACTGCGGGCGCTGAAGAAGGCCGAAGCGATCGTTCGCGAAGAGATGGACGCGGCGGGCGGGATCGAGATTTTCATGCCCGCGCTGCAGCCGATCGACCTGTTCGAGCGAACTGGTCGCAAGTCGGCGTTTGGCAATGTGCTCATCAACTTCAACGTGAAGCGTGGCGACCGACAGGTTCATCTGGCTCTCGGCCCGACGCACGAAGAGGTCGTGACCGATCTCGTGTCGAAGCACATCAGCAGCTATCGCCAGATGCCGATCACGCTCTATCAAATCCAGACGAAGTTCCGGAATGAAGAGCGGCCGCGCTTCGGCATCCTGCGCACCAGCGAGTTCCTGATGAAGGATGCGTACAGCTTCCACTCGTCGCTCGAATCGCTGAACGAGACGTATCAGAAGATGTATCGCGCGTACTGCCGCGTCTTCTCACGGTGCGGCTTGGATTACCTGCCGGTGGAAGCCGAGAGCGGCCCCATCGGCGGCGACGGTTCGCACGAGTTCATGATCCCGGCGGCGAACGGTGAGGACCAGATCGTCTACTGCAAGCAGACCGGTTACGCCGCGAACTGCGAGCGGGCCGAGACCGGTCGCAAGCCGCCCGTGATCGCGGCGTCACTCGATGCGAAGCCGATTGCCAAGGTTCCGACGCCGCAGGTCGGCAGCATCGACGCCGTCTGCAAGCTGCTGAAGTGCAAGCCGCACAAGATGGTCAAGACGCTGATCTATGTCGCCGACGGCAAGCCGATCGCGGTCCTCGTGCGCGGCGACCATGAAGCCAATGAAGGAAAGATTCGCCGAGTCCTCAAGGCGGCCACGCTGGAACTGGCCGATCCCGCCACGATCCTCGAAGTCACGGGAGCGCCCGTCGGTTTCGCGGGGCCGGTTGGCATCAAGTGCCCGGTCATCGCGGACCACGACGTGCCGCTACTCGTCAACGCGATCACCGGCGCGAACGAAGCCGACCAGCACTATGTGAACGTGAACGTCGGAACGGACTATCAACTCGACACGACCTACGACCTGCGAAACGCTACCGGCGGCGATCCGTCACCGGGTGGCGAAGGGACGTTGGAACTGGTTCACGGCATCGAAGTCGGCCACGTTTTCAAGCTCGGAACGAAGTACAGCGAATCATTAGGAGCGATGTTCGACGACGAGAAAGAGTTCCGTCAGCCGATCATCATGGGCTGCTATGGCATCGGCGTGAACCGCATCCTTGCGGGCCTGGCTGAGACGAAGCACGACGAGAACGGGCTGATCTGGCCACTGGCGATTGCTCCCTATGAAGTGATCCTCAGTGCGCTCGATGTCACTGATCCAAACACGCTCGCAGCGGCGGAAACGCTCTATGCCGACCTCAAGTCTGCGCGTGTCGATGTCATCCTTGATGATCGCGACCAGCGACCTGGGGTGAAGTTCAAAGACGCTGACCTGATTGGCATCCCACTCCGAGTCAACGTCGGTGGCAAGGGCCTGAAAGAGGGCGTCGTGGAACTGAAGTGGCGTACGGAAAAAGACGCCGAAAAGGTTCCGGTCGCGGATGCGGCCCGAGTCATTCAAGAACGCTTGGCCACGCGGCGGGCAGAAGAGGCACAGCGTATTCCGGTGTGAGCCTCCTGGGGGCGCTGGCTCTGATTGGGACTCACGTTCCCAAAGACTCACGTTCCCAAGCTCCGGCTTGGGAACGTGGCGGATTGGAAGCTCCAGCTTCGCGTCACTCAGCACGCGTCGCGCCAAGCTGGAGCTTGGCCGATGCCGTTCCCAAGCTGGAGCTTGGGAACGAGGAAGCAACGAGGGGACGAGGTACAAGCAGCAGCTTGGCTGTGGTGAATTCGGCCACACGGTGCGAGGCGTGTTGCCATCCGACAACGTGGCCGAGTTCGAGTAGACGTGGTTTTGTTCTGGAACTTTGACAAACGGCGCGACTCGATCAACAAACGGATTCAGGCTGAGGGTGATCGGCGCTCATCCACGGCTCGGCACCGAGTTTGCGAACAGGGGATTGTTTCACCAATCCTAGTCCTCGAGGTGGGTATGCGCTCAATCGAAGTTGGCCTCTCTGTGCTGTCATTTGCCGATGTCGCACTGCTGGCGTCGCGTGTCGGGCGGATCGTTATCGAGAACCGTTCCGAGCCGTCTCCCACCTCGCTCAGGGAGTTTTGGCAGCAGGCGCGCGCTCTGCAACAGATGTGGACCGCACAGCTCGATGTCTGGACGGCCGAATCCGATCCGCAGTTGAGGCAACTCAGCGAACTGGCCACTCAAGTGTTTGCCTGCGAGTTGATGACGCGCGTCTGGTCCACCGTGCTGTTGGGTGTTGATCTCCAGACGGGTCGAGAAGACCTGTCCCGCGTGGCTCGCAACGCCGTGGGAGGCTTATTGCAGATCCGACACGGCGTGATGTCACGGCTGCTGCAACTTCCGCCAGAGGCCGAGCGACAGGTGACGGAGATCGAACGGTTACGCCGCCGCTGCGACCGCTGGACAGACTTGTTGATTGGCAATCTTGTCGGTGATGGCGAGGCGTTTGAATTTGCCTTCGATGTCGCTCGTGCCCGCGACTTCGCCATCGAAAGCACCGAGTTCGATCCCAGCACCGGCCCGCATCCCGTCGAGCATCTGGTGGCGGCCGGATTGAGAATGGCCTTCTTGGGACAGCTTCCCGATACACAACTGACCGAGCCAGCCTTTCTGCGTTTGGTGCAGTCCATTTTGGGGTCGCTGCCGCAGGATGCCTTTCACCAAGATGGTTCGCTGAAATCGCTGCTGGAACGCCGAGTCTCCTCGCGCGTGTTGCGAGACAAGCTGATGCCGGCGTCATGGCTCGGCGGCGTTTTGGTGAGCGAACCGGAAACGCAATCGGCCGAAGTTCCCGACACGGTCCCTTTTCCGGGGATCAACTTCGCGCAGATTCGTCGCCGCCCCAAGTGAGGGCGATGCAGCGTCGCAATCGAAGTACGACAGCCATCGAGAATCCATTGTGCCCCGAACTGCGCAACCGAATCGGCTCATGCGAACCGACCGATTGTGACGAGTGTCAGGGAAGTGATCGTGCGTTGTGGACTGGCTTGCATCGAGAACGACGCCCGCTAGAATCTCGCCCGACTTCATGGTGGCTATAGCTCAGTTGGTTAGAGCGCCAGATTGTGATTCTGGATGTCGCCGGTTCGAATCCGGTTAGTCACCCTT
>JAYVOX010000324.1:0-1794 GCA_043757695.1 Schlesneria sp. | reverse complement strand
CCCCGCGTGTTCAAAGTAGCCGACACCCGAGTTCAGCATCACCACCCGCTTGAGCGGCAGCGGTTGCTTGGCGTCCTCGGCCGCTTGGACGGGAAGGCCCGTCAAGGATGAGGACACCCACAGTCCGAGGCCGAGTTGATAAAGACAGAGGCGACGAAGTGAAACGCTCATCATGCAACTCCCGTTTGAATCATCTTGGTGAGCCGGGCGACTTCCCCGTTGCAGCGGCTGGCCCGAGCGGGCTATCTTGGCTCGCGAGCCATGCTATCGAGGGAGACCGACCGATGACCACGCGCATTCTGATCGCCGTCACCATTCTGACCGGATTCGCCGCCTATGCCGTGGTCGGACAGGAACGCAACTGGGTCGGGATCGAGCACTCCTACGGTTCGCAGCAACGTCCCTCAGCGGTTGATCTCATCGAACAGACGCTCGGTGTACGGGGCAGATGGGACTACACCGACCAGCCGCTCGAAGAGGTGATGAAGCACGTCGGCCAGCGGTTTGGCATCAACATCTGGATCGACAAGGAATCTTTGACGGCCGACGGGATCGCTGCGGACCAGCCAGTGACACTGTTCCTGCCGGATGTATCACTCGATGCCGGACTCAAGCTACTTTTGGAGCCACTCGGCCTGACCTACGTGATTGAAGACGAGGTTCTGAAAATCACGACGCAGGTCAGGGCGAATGAGTCGATGACGACGCGAGTCTATCCGGTGCGCGACCTCTTGGACGCAGACGAACACGGGCATGACGATTACGACTGGCTGATGACGGCGATCCAAGAAACGACCAACGGCAAATGGGAGCAGCTCGATGGGGAGGGCGGGGCCATGTCGCCCGTTCCCAATGCCAGATCGCTGGTGATCTTGGCGTCTCAGTACGTGCATCGCAACGTGGAAGGATTGTTGACCGCACTGAGGAACGCAAAACGTCTGCAACGCATTCCTTCGCTTCCGATCAACTACGACGACATCGAAGAGCTGCGACCGGAGATGCCCGTCGCGCCACGAGCCGCGTCGCGCGTTCGAGTCCCTCGCACAACCCAATCGTGGCAACAGCCGCGCGTCTATTCCGAGTGAACCGCTTGAACCGGGTTCTGTGTCTCGGTCACTCTGTCCCGACCATACTGAAGCGGAGTTCACTGCCGCGAGGCATCCGTCTGCGGTTCAGCTCGTTTCTAAGTCGTTCGTGGCGGACGCCCCCCACGGATCGAGTTGCTTCAGATTCTTCGTGGCCAGTGCGCGATAACAGTCGGGCAGATCGAAGCTCTTCAGCACGCCGGGCACGAAGGACGAGAGCGGCCACTTGTAACGTTCGATTTCGGCGACCGAAGACCAACTCGTCAGCGCATGCTTCAGCGTGACCTGCTTCACGTCGTCGGAGACCACCGCCGCGAGCGTCGCCGGGATCGTGCCCCAGCCGCTGGCGGCGAGATGAATTTCCGTGCGACCGTTCGCCTTCAACCAGTCGATCACGCGCAACACGTCGAAGGCTCGCTGTTGAGCGATCGATTGGCCGAGCATCAGCGAATGGGCCGCGTAGAAGTAGTCGCTGCCATACGGCGTGAGGTACGTGTTGGTTCCGCAGGTGTCGGGCCGCGAATCGCCGATGCCGCGCACGTCGAGCGAATAGAACTCGGAGTCGGGTTCCGCCGCGAGCAACTCTTTCACGAGTGGCTCCTCGCGCAGTTCCACGTCGGCCGATTGATGCGACACGTACAGGATTACTCGCCCCGCATGTTGTGGCGGGCGTGAGTAACGCGGGGTGTTGTCGAGTCGCGTGGCGATC
>JAYVOX010000323.1:0-6535 GCA_043757695.1 Schlesneria sp. | reverse complement strand
GCAACGGCACGATCGCCGCCGATCAGACGGAGGCGACGCTATCGATCAACGTCCAAGCCGGGACTCGACCGGGAGACTACACGCTGAGTGTGCAAGGCCAGGCCCAAGTGCCGTTCCACAAGGACGAGAAATCAACGACTCGCCCCAACACACTGGTCTCGGTTCCGAGCCAGACGGTGACGATCAGCGTGACCGACCCAGTGAAGAAGTAGGGGCGGGGCTTTGCGCCCGTGGGCACTTGTTTGAGAAATCAGCCGGAACGCCCTAGCGTCCGGTTCTCGCAATTCTCAACAAACCGGACGCTAGCGCGTTCCGGCTGATGTGTTCGGATGTTCTAAAACAAGTGCCATTGGCTTTGCGTCTGTGTGCAGTGGGTCGAGCCGCCGCGACTCGTCGGCTCGCAACGGTGCTGCGGATCGTGATGGAAATCATCAACGCTCCTGCCGCTGCGGCTCGAAACAGATCGGCACGGCGTGTTGATCGAGGTCAATTCGAGTTTCGGCAGAGTGTGCCGATGGGTTCACGTTTCAGAAGCTGCTAACGGCCAACACCGTAGGATGGACACTCTTGCCCGTCCGGTCTTGGATGAACGCACAGGAGCAGCAAAGCCAGGACGGGCAAGAGTGCCCATCCTACGAGGCGCGTGCGGGGATGAAGCCAGTGCGAAGGCCGTCAAGTAGGATGCTTCGCGGTGGCGTGGTCACGGAGGAGATAGTCACATGGCGTACGGTCGCTTCGTCAGTCTGTTGTTGTGTGCGGCGTGGCTGGTCGGTGATCTCGCCCCCGCGTCAGGACAGGCGTATCTGTCGGATCGTTACTCCTCAGCGCCGGCTGCTCCTCAAAACGTCGGGCGTGTCTTCAGCAATCCCGCCAGCGTGTCGTCGCGCATGAACGAGGGCGTAGCGTCGTCTCCCTACGGTGACTATCGCCTCAATCCCGCAGGCCATTCGCTGCTGAGCGGCAATGGCATCGGTGTCGCGTCGTCCTCCTGCGATCCCGTGGATCCTTGCGAGAACGGTCTCGGCGATCCTTACGATCCGGGTGGCCTCTTTCCTCGAAGATCCGTGGGACGTTGTCTCAATGCAGACTGCCCTCCGTCGCGACTGACGTTTCTCAAAGGGGCGATCTTTCTGCATCGGAGTCGCCCGAGTTCTCAAGCGTTCACGGATGGTGCAACGCCCACGAACGCTCACGACTTGGATCCGGGGTATCAAGCGGGCGGTCAAGCGGACCTGATTTGGAGAAACTTGTTTCTATCCAACTACGACTTGCAAGGAACGTTCTTCCACGTGAGCGGCTTCGGTGACACGGCCTTCACTCCCGTGGCGACTCAACTGTTGACCACGCCGCCGATCGACTTCGCACCGAAGGATGTCACCAGCTTCTTCAACTCATCGGTCTCCAGCGGCGAACTGAACCTGCGACGGAGGTGGTCTCCGTGGTTCACAACCGTAAACGGAATCCGCTACTTCGACCTTCAGGAAGAGCTGTTTCACAAGATCTGTACGACGGGCATGACCGAACGGATTCGGACCTCGAACCATGCCTACGGTTTCCAAAGCGGTGCGGAGGCGATCTTCTTTCGATCGTGCCGCATGGAAGTCGGTGGCTGGGCCAAGTTCGCGGCCTTGAACAACGCCGTCGATCAGCACACCACTCTCACGCTCATCCCCGGAGCATTGCCAGCATTCGCCGACAGTGGCAACCGCATCGCGTTCCTCGGTGACTTGGGTCTCTTCACCACGCTGCGACTCTTCTGCTGGCTCTCGGTGCGAGGCGGCTATCAAACCCTGTGGTTCGACGGAGCCGCGACTGCCGCGCCGCAGATGCTGACCTCGAACATCAACACCGCTGCCGGGTCGGTCGCGTCCAACAGCAACCTCTTCTTCCACGGTGGCTTCGCCAACGTGGAGATCAGTTGGTGAACGATCGGCAGGAAGTCGCTTCGGCAAGGTAGCCCTGTCGCTCCGCGACAGGAAGCGAGAACGCAGCACGATGGCCGAATGACCACACGGCTCGACGAATCGGGAGATCACACCACGACGAGCCTCCTGTCGCGGAGCGACAGGGCTACCTTGTCGAAGCGGCTTCCTGACTCCACTTGACGGCTATACCCGATGCGTCCTCGCTTCCTGCCGTCGAGTGTCGGGGTTATATCTCGCTCGGCCATCAACGAGGCTTAGGATCGGCGCAGCAATCACTGGCGTAGCTGAAGTCGTGAGACTTCAGCCCGAACTCTCACGAGTTCGGCTACCTCGGCCACTGATTGATGCGCCGGTCCTCACCACACAGGACCGCACTCGGTCGGTCACAACATGGGATTGCTCCACGAAGGAAATTGAAATGCGATTGGCGAAGCTCAAGCTGGCGGACAACTCGGTGCGCGTGGCTCTGGTCGAGGACGATGGACGCTTCCGAGTTCTCAATCTGACGCAGGTCGAGCACGTGCGCAGTTTGATGGACGTGTTGAACTCGCCCGACCCGATCGGAATGACGAAGTTCCTCGTCGATCAGTCCGCACCGGCGCTCGATGCGCGGTTGGTGACGGTCCTCGCGCCGATCGACGAGCAAGAAGTTTGGGCGGCGGGCGTGACCTACAAGCGGAGCCAGGTCGCTCGCATGGAAGAGTCGAAGGCGGGAGCGTCGCACTACGACAAGGTCTACACCGCGCCGCGTCCCGAAATCTTTTTCAAGGCGAATCCCAGCCGCGTTTCCGGACCCGGTCAACCTCTGCGCGTGCGTGCCGACAGCAAGTGGACGGTCCCCGAACCGGAGTTGGCGCTCGTCATCTCCGCGAGTGGCAAGCTGGTCGGGTTCACCGTCGGCAATGACATGTCCGCGCGCGACATCGAAGGAGAGAACCCGCTCTACTTGCCTCAAGCCAAGGTCTACAACCAATGCTGCGGACTCGGCCCGTTCGTCTGGATTCCCGAAGGACCGGTCGATCGCCCCGCGACGAAGATCCGCCTGACGATCAATCGCGGTGGCGCGGCAGTCTTCACGGGAGAGACCGATCTCGACCAAATGAAGCGTGGTTTTGACGAGCTAGTCGGTTGGCTGGTCCTCGAAAACCAGATGACTCGCGGCGCGTTCCTGCTCACGGGGACCGGCGTCGTTCCGCCCGACAACTTCACTCTGGAAGACGGCGATGACGTGAGCATCTCGATCACGGGGATCGGCACACTGAACAACCCAATCGTGAAGGCTCACACACCGACAGCATGAGTGAGTCACGAACAGGAAAACGTGGAGGATGGGCGCTCCTGCCTGCTCGAACTTGCTTTCTCTGGCCTACAGACCAAAGCCGGACGGGCAAGAGTGCCTCCGCTCTTGGTCGAAGCCGAGCGTTCAAAAGCTTTCCGGTGCGAGTGGCACCACATCGTCTTCGTGTTCAAACGCGGCGATCGGCAGTTGGCTGTCGGGACTGGTGCCATTTCGTCGGACCGGCTTCATCTGCACGAGGGACGCTTCGACAGCGAAGTCCTGCCCCATCTCGGGGAGCGCGATCGGGCTGTTCGAGTTGACCGGGATCGGTGGCAACAATCGAACTGCAGGCTGCGCCAATCCGGGGTCCTCGTAGGTCTGTCGGTTGTCGGGAACTTTCTTCGCATCGATCTTGCTCGACGGTGCTTCGGCTTGCAGGCGGAAGCGGACATCGCCAATGGCCAGTTCGTCGCCGAGTAACAGCCCCGCTTCCTTGCGCACGCGCGAGCCATTCACAAAGACGCCGTTGGTGCTGCCGAGATCGCGCACGATGAACGACGTGTTGACTTGAGCCACGCAGCAATGCTTGCGTGAGACCTTGCGGCTGTGCGTCAGCGAGACATCGCAATCGGCTTGGCGACCGATCAGCACGATGGCTTTCTCAAGCGGGATGAGACACAGACCCGGGTCGAGCGGTACTAGAAATGCCGACATGCCGAGGACTCCAGAAGGGAGAGACGGCCGGGACTATAAGCAACCGCCTTAACGAAAGGAATCCGCCATCGGGCAGGGTTCTACAACTTTGCTCGATCCCGTGACGGATATGCCACCTCCGAAGATCGGTCAGATCAGACTGGTTTGACAAGTCAATGAAGTGGATCGCTTCCGAAACGGCCGCAAGAACTACGGGCATTACCGGTCGAAGCGGCTCGTTCGGGGAACTCGCGCCTCTCAGTGGACACTCATCCGCAATCTGCCGTCGTGGTGACAGGCCTGTACCACATCAGTCATCACCATCGCGACAATCGTTGCCATCGCGCCAAGGCAACCTTGCCGGGCCGCAAGACAATCGGTAATTTCCGCCCCCTTCCCATTCGGCCAGAGTCGGCTTGCGATGCTGACTGCCACCCGAACCTGACAGGATGTCGCTCTCGTTTGAGGCCGCTCGATTTCGAGTGGTCTCGCGCGGGAGGTTCTCAACCCTCTTCAAGGAGCTCAAGGATGAGCCGACTGAGTGTGTATTGGCCAGATGAGTGCGAAGCGGTCTCAACGGCTGTGATGGACGAGCCGCGACTGCTCCAGTTCCCTCGCGCGCGCCGAGGTTTGTCCGTTGAGAACCGGTCGGTCGAAGACCAACCGACCGCTCACCCTGTCGCCTACGA
Source organism: Schlesneria sp. (assembly GCA_043757695.1). GTDB lineage: Bacteria > Planctomycetota > Planctomycetia > Planctomycetales > Planctomycetaceae > Schlesneria. Next base: position 1,949 of record JAYVOX010000323.1, on the reverse strand, counting down.
AAAGGCTCCCCGATTGGACGTGATCGCGCGGGCACGCCTGCTCTTCTCGAATCGTCTCTGTCGCCAATGCCGCTCGCCTGTGGTTAAACCGCTGCAACTCGACGATGCTCAAGTGAATCGTCAAGGCTTGGAGATTCCCGGCTCCGCGACGATCATCGGTTTCCGGTGTCACTCGTGCGATGCTCAATGGAGTTCGTGAAGCCAGTTGCCGTAACCCGCAGCGTGAGCGAGAGACGGTGAAGAAGTGCAAGCATTAAGCCTCACGCGGCCATAGCTGAGACACTGGCGAGCCGCATGCCGTGAGGCTGCGGGTTCTTGATCGCCGCAGGAAACGCGTGGCCTCACGGCGCACGGCTCGCTTAAAACGTCTCGGTTGTGGCCGTGCGAGGAATAAACAGAAGTTCCTCGCTCACGCTGCGGGTTACTTCACGCACTGTTCTTCAACATGCTTCTCGCTCCCGTTGTGCCGCTGGAGTCCATCATGTCGAGCCGATCCTTTCCGTGTTGCAACCGCGCTGCACGAGTCCTCTTGCTGATGCTGACCACAGCCGCCGTGTGCCTCAGTAGACAAGGCCCTGCACGGGGCGGCGACTGGCCGCAGATTCTCGGTCCGAACCGGAATGGCATCGCGGTCGAGGAGAAGCTGGCGGACAAATGGCCGAAGGACGGACCGCGCTCGCTGTGGGAAGCCAACGTCGGAGCGGGGTTCGCAGGTGTCGCGGTGGCGGAGGGAGTCGTCATCCTGTTTCATCGACTCGCCGATGAAGACACGCTCTCGGCCTATGACGCGGAGTCCGGCAAGTCCCTCTGGTCGCAGGGCTTTCCAACCAACTTCCAGCCCGCGATCGTGGAGGACGGTGGCCCGCGCGCTGTCCCCACAATTCATCAAGGTCGCGTCTACGCCCTTGCCGCAGCCGGCGGTCTGTACTGCGTGGACATCAAGTCGGGCAAACCGGTTTGGCAGCGACAGACATCGAAAGAGTTCCATGTTCCGTCCGCCTATTTCGGCGCGGGTAGCTCGCCACTGATCGAAGGGAAGACGCTGATTCTCAACGTCGGCGGCGACAAGGATAAAGCGGGGATCGTCGCGTTCGACATCAACACCGGTAAGACGGTCTGGCAAGCGACACCGGAGCAAGCGAGCTACTCGTCACCGATCATCACCACGCTCGATGACCAACGTGTGTTGTTGTGTGTGACGCGGCTCAACTTCGTAGCACTCGATCCCGCGACAGGGAAGGAGCTGGCTCGCACTCCGTTCGGTCAGCGCGGGCCGACGGTCAACGGCGCGATCCCGGTTCTGATCGGACAGCGCGTCCTGTTGACCGCCAGCTACGGGATCGGAGCCGAGCTGGTCCGCGTGAGTCGTAACAAGTTCGACATCGTGTGGCAGGACGAAGTGTTGTCGAGCCAGTACACGACGCCGATCGTGTACGACGGCGCGGTCTACGGAATTGATGGTCGTCAGGACGGCGGCCCGATCTCGCTGAAGTGCTTCGACCCCGAGACGCGCAAAGTCCACTGGACCGAGACCGGGCTGGCCTATGCGACGCTCATCGCCGCCGATGGCAAGTTGCTCGTCATGCACACGAACGGCACGGCGCGACTGGCCGAACTGAACAAGGCGGAGTACCGAGAACTCGACACAGCTAACCTGCTGCGCGGAACGACCCGCGCGTTGCCCGCCCTCGCCAATGGACGGCTCTACGTCCGCAACGAACAGACGCTGAAATGCATCCAGTTGAAGCCGTAGACAAAGTGCAGCGACATCGCCTGTAGGATGGGCACTCCTGCCCGTCGGCTGTTCGTGTTCAAGCAGGACGGGCAGGAGTGCCCATCCTACGGCCGCTTTTATACTTCGCGCGGCTTGATTTGAGGCCCAGGCGAGCCGCACGCCGTCAGGCTGCGGGTTCTTAATCGCCGCAGGAAACCCGTGGCCTTACGGCACA
>JAYVOX010000322.1:0-6562 GCA_043757695.1 Schlesneria sp. | reverse complement strand
TGTACGTTCCGTCCGTCCACGTGGCGGCGTCGCAACTGAAGAGCAATCTGCGAGCGTTCCTGTTTGTCGGTGTGGCGTACTTTCTGGTTGCGGTATTGATTCCGGCCGCGTTCATCTTCATCGCCAAGTATGACCCGACCGCCAAAGGGCAACCGAACTTTGACGTCGTCCCTTCGAGTTGGGGCTTGTTCGCGGGTGCCCTTGGTGCGGCGGGTGCCTTGTGTGTCATCTTCGCAGTGACAGCAGCAGGCAAGGGGGGCGCTTTATATGTGGCTCCCCTCGTCTTCGCCGGTGCGCCGATCATCAATACGATTGCGACAATTCTGTATTTCCATCCCGTGAAGTCGATGCCCGACTGGCGATTCTTTCTCGGTCTGGGTCTCGCCGCCGCCGGGGCCACGATGGTCATGTTGTTCAAGCCGGTTGATGCACCCCATTCACCACCCGCCATTGTCGCTCCAGCCGAAGCGAACGTGAGTCATTGAGTTTGAATGTCACGAGTCTTCGAGACGCACCTTGCTGCGCATCGTGATGGTGCGTCTCGAAGACTCGACGGTGCCCTACAAAGTTGAAGGCATGTTCTTGATGACGCACGAGGCTGACGGAAATTTAGCGCCGCGGCCTGCTTCATCATCCGCATGGTGGCCGTGGCGCTGGCCGATGTATTTGCGAGTCGTCGCCGGAGTACTGTTGGGTGCGGCCATCGGTCTGACGTTTCGGACGCGGCCGATCGCGTTCGGCGGGACGACGGCGGAACTGGGTGAGATCGCGGGCCTCTACATTCAGCTTCTGACCACGCTGGCGACGCCGTTGATTTTCTTCGCGATCCTCGACGCCTTCGTGAGAACCAACATCACGGGCCGACAGGGAGCGAAGATGTTCGCCATCTGCGGCCTCAACGTGGTCGTGGCGTTTGCGATCGGCCTGACGATCATCAATGTGTGGCAACCGGGTCGAGCGTGGCACGGATCGCTGGCCACTCGCGCCGAGACAGTCGCTGTGGACGAGAAGGAAGCTGACAAGGCGAAGGCCGTGGAGGTGGCCGAGAAGGCGAAGCAATCGTCGCTATCGCCGCTCAAGCTGCTCAAGTCCTACGTGCCGAAGAGCGTGGCTCAACCGTTCGCCGAGAACATGGTGCTGACGGTGGCCGCGCTGGCAATCCTGATCGGCGCAGCGATGCGGTCGCTCAAGGCCACAACGTCCTTTGACGCAGACGATGCGAACGAACTGGCTGCCGCGCTGACGACGTTCGAGCAGTGCGTTGTTGCCACGTATCAGATCATCCTCAAGCTGCTCGGCTGGATCATTGAAGTGGCTCCGCTGGCGATCTGTCTCGCGGTGGCGGGCGTCGTGGGAGCGGCGGGCGCGGGCGTGTTCAAGCTCGTCGCCGTGTTCCTCGCGACAGTCGTCACTGCGCTGGCGGTCCACGCGCTGGGGTACTACCTGCTGTCGGCATGGCTCATCGGCGGAAAGTCGCCGCGACTGTTTCTGCGTGAGGGGCTGACCGCCATTCTCACCGGGTTCTCGATCAACAGCAGTCTGGCCACGGCTCCACTGACGCTCGCCGCGCTGAAGCGGATGGGCGTGAGTGAGTCCTCCGCGCGGCTGTCGGCCTGTGTCGGGACGAACTTCAACAACGACGGCATCACGTTGTACGAGGCGATCACCGCGCTGTTCATCGCGCAGGCGGCGGGGATGTCGCTGCCGCTGAGCCAACAAGTCACGATCCTCTGCGCCGCACTGGCCGGAAGCATGGGGATCGCGGGGATTCCCAACTCGGGTCTGATCATCCTGGCCCTCGTGCTGAAGGCGGCTCAACTTCCCGACGATGTCGTGCAACTGGCCCTGCCGATCGTCTACAGCATCGACTTCATCAACGCCCGGCTGCGATCGGCGGTCAACGTGATGGGAGACATCCAGGTCGCGATTCTGCTCGACGCGGGGACGAACGCTGAGCCGCCGGGTTGAGGACCACAACGTCGCCTTGTTCGCGGTCCTCAAGGCGGTACACTGCCCACCGACTTTCTGCCCGTCTTTGGAGACTGAACCATGCTTGCACCCGACCTCGCGCCGCTGGAAACGCTGGCGGATTTGATGGGGCGGATCGGAGATGTGCCGCTCCACCGCATTCGTCTGTTTCCCGCCCCCGGTACCGCCAAGGTTCGGGATGTGATCCGCCTGTGTGACCGCGAACCCAAACGATTGTGCGAACTGGTCGATGGCGTGCTGGTGGAGAAAGCCATGGGAGTTAGAGAATCGAGACTGGCCGCGCGGTTGATCTTCGTCTTGCAGAGTTACCTCGAACAGCACGACCTTGGCATCGTCACCGGAGCCGACGGGCCGCTCCAGATACTGACGGAACAAGTCCGCTTCCCCGACGTGGCCTTCATCGCCTACACCAAACTTCCTCCCGGAGCGGACTCCAACACACCCGTTCCCGAGTGGATTCCCTCGCTGGCTGTGGAAGTCATCAGCGAATCGAACACCAAGAAAGAGATGACTCGCAAGTTGAAGGACTACTTCGACGCGGGCGTGGAACTGGTGTGGTACGTTGATCCGCCGACGCGCACCGTGCGCGTGTACCACTCGACAGAGGATGTCGTCACGCTGACCGACGCCGATGAACTCGACGGCGAAACGATTCTCCCCGGCTTCCGCCTCGCCATCGGCGACTGGTTCGACCGGGCACTGCGCGTCCGGCCCAACGCGTGACGATCCCGTTCATCCGACACGGGGTGGTGTGGTGGTGTCGAGTCTGCCAGCCCCCGCCGTTCGATCACCGAAACAGGTGCGGCACGAAGCGGCTCATGTTGTGCGTGATGCGCGAGCGGTCTTCGCGGATGCCGAGGCCGCACGCATCGCCGCCCACGATCCAGCTGCCGATGACCGGGAAGTTGCCCGAGAAATCGGGCAGCTCGCGGTACTCCTGAAAGACGCACGGGCCGTCCGAGTACGGGCCGGTCGTGCCGTCGATCTGCCGCCCGTCGCGGACAATCGTGACGTTGCTTCCCTCGCGCGAGAGGCATGGCTTGCGCACATACGACGGGCCGGGCGGCTCATACGCGGCGGGGAGCAAATACGGCGAGTCGGGAAACAACTCCCACAGCACGACGAGCAGCGACTTGTTGCTGAGTAGCATCTTCCACGGCGGCTCAATCCATCGCGTTGAGGTCTGGGCGAGGTGTGCCCCGAACGCTTCCCGGACCATCCATTCCCACGGGTAGAGCTTAAACAGCGTGTTGATCGGAGAGCGATTGTGATCGACGAACTGATTGGCACTCGCATCGAACGCGATCTGTTCGATCGCGATGTAGGAGGTTGTCCATCCGGCTTGTTCGGCCGTGTCCTGAAGGTATCTCGCGTTGCCAAAGTCTTCGTCGTGGCCTTCGACGGACGCGAAGTAGATCGGGCCGCGCAACGTCTCCCGCAGCGAACTCCAGACTTCCACCAGCCGTTCGTGGATGCTGTTGAACTGGTCGGCATGGCGATTCACGTCTTGCAGCCAAAACCATTGAATGGCTCCCGCCTCGAACAGCGACGTGGGGGTGTCGGCGTTGTACTCGAGCATCTGCGGCGGACGAACGCCGTCGTAGACGAGATCGAAGCGGCCGTAGAGGCTTGGATCGTCGCGGTCCCAGCTCGCGCGAACCCACTCGTGCAGCCCGGCCGGTATCTGGAACTCGTCGAGCCGATCATCATCGAACACGAGTTGCACGGCGGCGAGGCTCATCTCGTGCAGCTCATTCGTGGCCGTTTCCAGTGCGTCAATCTGCCGCGCGGTGAACTCGTAGTACGCCGACTCGTCCCAGTAGAGATCACCGTCGATCGTGTGAAAGTCGAGTCCCTGCTCTTCCACGATCCGCTGCCAGTCGAGCCGCGGCGCGATCCGCTTGCGATACATCACGAACCTCCCGAAACCGCATGACCCGTCGAGCCGAAGCCGTGACTGCTGACATGCGACGACGAACTGCTGTGTGTCGTGGATGTATGCGAGGGGGTGGTGTGACTCGGCGTGACATGCGGCGCGGTCGCGTGTGATCCCGAGTTGGCAGCGGTGCTTCCGTGCGACGGGATCGGCGGCGGGATCACCTGTGAGGGACCGCGCGGTACGGGTGGTGGAATCATCGGTCGGTTTATCGACTGCGAATGTTGCTGCTGCGACATCGGCTGTTGTTGAGGCACCATCGGTCCCGAACGAGACGAGAGACCCCACAAGAGCGGCCACATCGAATAGCCGCGACTGTAATGCGACGTGTGCCCCATGCCGTGCGAGTGTTGTGAGTGCGAAGTCTCTCCGGCCACTGTTCCCGGTTCGACTCCCGCCGCGTCCGCTTCACCGATCGGTTGCAGACTGCTTTGAGGATCGTCGTCACGCTTCTCGAAATCGACGCGCCCCACCATCGGATCGGCCGGTGCGGGAATGACCGGTTGTGGAACGGACTGAGTGCAACCGACTCCCATCACTGCCGAACCGAGCAACGTGAGAATCACGCGCGAACTTTTCTTGGACATGCTGAGGTTCCCCGAAAGGAGCTGGAGTCGCTGAAGTTGAATCGTCATGGATCGACACGCGAGAACAAACCTGCCACCCACGTTCGCTGACCATTCCCGCGTCACGACATCGAATGGACGATGATCCAGCTCAGCGAAAGCAGCATCGCGGCGACGACGATCGCCACGGCATAGTTCCCTTCGGAGAGTTGCTTCTCCACATCGAGACGCCCGGTGATCCACTCGAACCCCTTGAAGCCGAGCAGCATCAACAGGATTCCCAACAGCCCAAACAAAGCCGTTCCCGCGAGGGCATAAGTCAGGTTCTGTGACCACACGGCAAAGTCAGCCGCCATCACCGGTGAGAACGTAGTCAGCGAAGAACTCATCACGACAGCTCCTGAGAGAAACGAACGCGGCACAGGCCACCGCAGCAAAGTGGCCCGCGAACGGAGAGACCTCGCTGCGGATCACACAAGTTTCTCAGAGAATAGCCGGTGCCATCCGCTCTGGAAGTCAGGCCGTGGGAATTGGACTTCGAGTCATGGAATGACTCGACTACGTAGCTCAGTCTTTCCATGACTGAGATTCCTGCGGAGTGAGACCATCAATCGAAAACGGCCCCGATCACATGGCGTGACCGGGGCCGTGGCTTGGCACAGAACGTATTGCTGAAGAGCCGAGTCTCAGACCGAGAAACTACTTCACGCGGCCGCTAGCCATCAGCTTGCTGGCGTTGCCGGCTTGACCGAACGAGATCATGCGGGCCATGCAGACTTGCTTCATCGCTTCGCGAGCGGGCTTGAGATAGTCGCGCGGATCGAACTTGTCTGGCTCCAGTTGCAGCACCTTGCGGATCGCGCCGCTGATTGCCATGCGGCAGTCGGTATCGACGTTGATCTTTCGCACGCCTGACTTGATCCCGCGTTGAATCTCTTCCACCGGCACGCCAAATGTCTGCTTCATCTTGCCGCCGTACTTGTTGATGATGTCCTGCAACTCTTGCGGAACCGAAGAGCTACCGTGCATCACGAGGTGCGTGTTCGGCAATCGGCGGTGAATCTCTTCGATCCGCTTCATCGCGAGAACTTCACCGTCGGGCTTCTTGTCGAACTTGTAGGCTCCGTGGCTGGTCCCGATCGCGACGGCGAGGGCATCGACCTTGGTGGCCGCGACGAATCGCTCGGCCTCTTCGGGATCGGTCAGCAGTTGATCGTGCGACAGTTTGCCCGACGCGCCGTGACCGTCTTCGGCTTCACCTTCACCCGTATCGAGCCGCCCGAGGCAACCGAGTTCTCCTTCGACCGACACATTGAACATGTGCGCGACCTTCACGACTTCGGCCGTTACCGCAACGTTGTAGTCGTAGTCAGCGGGCGTCTTGCCATCTTCGGCGAGCGACCCGTCCATCATCACCGACGTGAAGCCGTACTTGATGGCACTCATGCAGGTGGCCGGACTGTTCCCGTGGTCCTGGTGCATGACGATCGGAATGTGCGGATAGAGTTCCACGGCGGCCAGCATCAGGTGGCGGAGGTAGTTGTCTTGCGAGTACGACCGTGCGCCGCGCGACGCCTGCACAATAACCGGAGAATCGGTCGCTTGAGCGGCCTCCATGATCGACTGGATTTGTTCCATGTTGTTGACGTTGAACGCTGCCACGCCGTAGTTGTTTTCAGCGGCATGGTCGAGCACGGTGCGAAGCGGAACCAATGGCATTGCAGAAACTCCCGACAGACTTCTCGGTCTGCGTATTAAGGTCTCGCGCCGCAATCCCTCCACATTGGAAGAACCGCCGAACACGATCAAGAACTGGGCGCCGGGCAAGAGGTTAGCGGGAGGGCCATCGCCCCGCAAAGTGATCGGCCCGAAACAGCCTCCCTCCACGAGCCACTTTTGATCCGAAGGGACCTACTGACGACCGGCGCAGCAACACCTGGCGTTCATCGATCTGAGATCCCGGCTCGCCCAGTTAGGCGAGCGGCAAGTGATGGCATACCCAGTCGTAGGATGGACGCCTCGTCCGTCCCGTCACAACCAGCGGGGACTCGGACGGACGAGGCGTCCATCC
>JAYVOX010000321.1:0-6581 GCA_043757695.1 Schlesneria sp. | reverse complement strand
GCGGCGCTCGTTCACGGTTACTTCGCAGAAGAAGGCTTAGACGTGACGATTCGGGGTGGCGGGCCGAAGGTGCCGGTCATTGCCGATGTCGCGTCGGGAGTCGTCGAGTTTGGGGTCGATAATGCCGACAAGCTGTTGCTCGGGCGAGTTCAGCAGGCGGACGTGGTTGCGGTGATGGCCCCGATTCAAGACAGCCCACGCTGCATCATGGTCCATAAGAGCGAGGGAATCGCGTCGCTGAAAGACCTCGCGGGACGGAAGCCCTTCACGCTCGCAATGAACACCGGCCAACCGTTCGCGCAGTTCCTGATGAAGCGCGTCGAGTTGAGTAACACGCAGATCACGTCGTACCCCGGCAACGTCGCACAGTTCCTGCTCGAACCGAAGTATGGGCAGCAGGCGTACAATTTCAGCGAGCCATTCGTGGCCGAACAACAGGGGGGCGATCCCGTCTGCCTGATGCTCTCCGAGTTGGGCTTCAACACGTACACGAGTCTGCTCATCACGCGCGGCGAGTTGATTGAACAGCAGCCCGAGTTGGTCGTCAAAATGACGCGCGCGTCGATTCGCGGCTGGAAGAAGTATCTCGCCGAACCCGACGAAACGAACCGCCACATCCACGAGCAGAACACTCAGATGGGCCTCGACGTGCTGGCGTTTGGAGTCGGTGCGCTCAAGCCACTTTGTCTGCCGAACGACTTCGCCGCAGAGCGACTCGGCACGATGACGGCGGAACGCTGGCAATCGCTTGCATCACAGATGACCGAGATCGGCTCGCTCCCCGCCGATTCGGTGAGGCCAGAAGCGGCCTTCACGCTCCGCTTTGTGACAACGGAGTGACGGTCGGAATTTCTATACGATCGTCTTAGGACTAATGAAGCTGCCTTCAATTCCTTCATCCACACTGCCAACTATAGGGGCGGCAACTGGAGCTTGCGGAATACGTTCATCGGCAGGAAGAGATGATGCGTGTCATCCAAGAGAGAGAGAGGAAGCCGTATCGGACGTAGAATCGCCTTGCGCTTTCATCAATGGCATCCACTTCCACCGCCCGGAGCCGACCTTCGCGGCGAGATACTTAGCCCGCCTGATCGCATCAACGAGCAGAAACTCGCCGAGTCCCTGGCCATGCACCTCGCGATCAATGGCCAGTCTGCCGATCAGTACGACCGGCATAAAGATTTCTGTCACGACTAAAACGTCGGGTTTCCCCCGTGGTTGCTTACTGTCCCGTCATCGTGAAGGCGGCCCAGAAGAAGGGGTGGGCGGCTTCGTTGCGTTCGCGGCGTGAGGTGATGATCTTGAGTTGGGCCGCGCGCAGCGCAGCCGAACGATCAACGCCTTCTGCGAGTTGGCTGAAGAATTCTGTCATCAATCGAGCCGTTTCGCGATCCGGAATCTGCCAGAGTGTCGCGACGACAGACTTCGCCCCTGCGAGTTGAAATGCCTGACGCAACCCGGCGACTCCCTCGCCGCTGCGAATCTCACCGAGTCCCGTTTCGCACGCGCTGAGCACAACCAGATCAGTGCCTCGCAGGTCCGTGCCGACAATCTCCAGCCCGGTCAGGATTCCATCTTCGACATTGTCCGCAGAAACGTCGGCGGGCTTGTTGCACCCGGCAAGTAGCAGACCGCACCGCAGCAGCGGGTTGGATGATTCCGAGGTCGCCGCGCCATCGGCTGGCAGTTCACGGAAGAAGCCATGCGTGCTGAGAACCAGAATCTGTGGATGCCGCAGCGATTTGAAGACGGCTTCCAACGCCTGATGATCGGTGTAGAGATAGGCCTCGGTGTTGGCAATACTTTCAATTTTGGGCTGAATGGCCTTGGCTTCGGTCTTGGTGCCGGGAAGCCTCGGGGCCTGACCGAGACGATTCTCTCCAGCCGGTGTGGCGCGGACAGGCCCGCCTGTCGTGCGGCCTTTGAACAACTGTTGCGTTGCCGCCTGAATCTCAGTCGGTGAGAGATCGTAATTCGGGTCGGCCATCAGAATTGGTCGAGTCGAGGGAACGGACTTGCCCTCAACGGGAATCAGGTCGCGGCCACTGATGAGATACCGAATGTCGAACCGCTCGACTGCATACTTGCCGTCGGCGAGCGGCATCGCGCTCCACGGCACCAGCCACAGACCGGCATCCGGGCTGAGATACAGTTTCTGATAGTCGCCCAATCCTTCGAGCAGCGGCTCGAATACCAGCTTGGCCAGTGGTTGCAGCCCCTTGCGAAGTTCGGCCTCGGCGTCCGGCTCGCCCGATTCGCGAATCTGTTCGGAGCTTTTCGTCAGCATCTCACGCACGGTGGCGATCGCGGCATCAATCGGCCCGGCCGATCCAAGATCGACGAGGCGTACCGTGGCGTCTCCCGCAGGTGGGATGATCCACGCAACGTAGCGCTCGGGAAACGCCTTTTGCACGGGATCGATGAAGTCATGGAGTTGAAAACGGACGATCTCGACTAGCACGGCGTCGTCGGCGATGTTCCGTCGCACCCGGTCCAATTCGACGAACTCACCACGTGAGGCCGAACGCCCGCCTGCCGCGTTCATCAGGCGAGCGGTCTCGGCTTCACGCTTGGTCAGTTCCTCGATCTTCTTCCGTCGCGCGGCGTTATCGGCCGATTCGGCTCCGGTCAGCGAGAGCGATGCGAGTTGCTTGCGGATCGCCACAAGTGCCTGCGAAATGACCGAGACCGCCGGATTAGTGGAGTCGCGGTTGACGAGCGTCCTTTGAGCCAGCACCTGCTGGGCGATCCCCTTCGAGTTCAGCACCCACGCGGCCGAGAGGTCTGTCGAGTTCTGATCGCGCTGCGCAAACGCGGCACTCAGCGCCGTGTGATACTGCGGCTGATCGAACTCTTTCAGAAATTGAGTTTGTTCGGATTCGGACAGGACCGTCAACGTCTGTTCAACGTAACCTCGCAGGCCGCGCCGCGACTTGTCGAACGTGGATAGAGCTTTGTCGATTCGCTTGTCGCTCGCGTAAATCCAGCCTAGTGACGCATTGGTAATGGCGAGATCCGGATGACTGGCGAGCAGTTTGGCCTCGCGAATGGCGAGAACCTGATGGAGCAGGTCTTCGGCGTCCGCCTTGCGATTCTGGATCAAACGGAGTTGAGCCAGATTCGACAGTGAATACGCGACGCGCGGGTGATCCTGGCCGAGCTTCTCGCGACGAATCTTCAACCCGTTGAGTGCGGCGGCTTCGGATTCGTCAAAGCGCCGCTCGATCGTGTAGAAGCTGCCCAGATGCTCCCAGATCGTGGCGACATCGGGATGATCCTTTCCGAGCGAATCCTCTCGAATCTTGAGGGCACGCAGGTAGAGAGCCTCAACCTCGTTCTTCTTGCCAAGCCTGAGTTTGGCCACGGCGAGATTGGTCAACGACCTCGCGACATCGGTGTGGTCCGGGCCGAATGATGCTTCCAGAATCTTGATCGCCCGTTCCAGCTCTTCCTCAGCCTTGGCGTATTGCCCCATCTGCGAGTGCATTGAGGCGAGATTGTTCAGCGTGCGAGCGACCTCAAAATGCTGCGGACCATACTGCTGCTCTTTGAGCAACACGGCGCGTTGCACGAGCGGTTCGGCCCGCGCCATTTCTCCCTCCTCCTGATAGATGTTGGCCAGATTGGCGAGCGTATCCGCGAGACGCCTGGCGTGCTTTGCACGATTCGCCTCCAACGTCTTCAAGCTCTTAATGTAGAGCGACTCGGCTTCGGATGTTTGTCCGAACTCCTTCAACACGCCCGCAAGGTTACTGCGAGCGACGGCAACTTCGACTGAGTTCTCGCCGGAAGTTGCTTCAAACAGCTTGACCGAGCGGCGATGTAACGCGAGCGCCTCGTCATACTTGCCAAGTTCATACTTGACCGCCGCCAGATTGTTGACGCCCTCGGCCACCAAACTGTGATCCGTTCCCAGCTCGAATATCGCGAGAGACTTTTCCAGACGCTTCTCCGACTCGACGTACAGACCAAGCTGACGATTGAGCTCTCCAGAAGAGCCGTTGAGCGTGCCGACATAAACGTGGTTCGCACCGAAGAGACGAGTCGCCAGATCGGCGGCACGGTTGTATGTGGTAATGGCTTCGACGAACCGTTCCTGCTTCTCCAACTCTTGGGCTTGGCCGACGAGTCGCCCCAGTTCGGCCTTGTCCTGAGCAATCAGAGGATGACCAAGCAGCAGCAATGCTAGAGTGAACAGAACGCGATTCATTCGGAGAAGCACAAGACACTCCACTCTACTCGGGTAAGAAAATCGATTCGTCAGTTGGCCGCCGGTTTGCCAACTCCCTTTGGGTTGTAGTAGACAATCGCAGCGGACAGGATCGGTGTTGGATCGGCTGTGAACTGAACCCGCTTCACGGTACTAGCTGTTACCTGTCCCTGCGCGATCAGGCCGCGAGTATCCGTCGTGCGGCCACCTTCGCGCAGTTGATGCTTCAGGGCGGCGAGATTCTTCGGGGGCGATTTCGGATGAATCCCGCGACTCAACGCAAGCAAATCTTCAGCCGATTCGTCCGGCAAATCGGTGGGAGGTGTCGATGAGGGATCGGGCTTCTTCGCAATTTTAGGTGTCTCAGGTTGCGAGACGTTTGGCGTTTTGGAGGGACCGGCTTCGGGCAACGGCTCGCCGCCGACTTCGCGGAAGACGGTGAGCGAGATCATTCCGACATCGGCCCCGTAGCTCATCTCGGTGGCGCTCGATTCGGCATCTGACAGGACGCGGAACTCTTCGGCCGTGTCCTCTTCGAGTTGATAGCCTTCGAGTTTCATCGGAGTCGCGCCCGGATCGAGAATCCATTTGCGGCAGTCGATGTCGCGCAGTCGCTGCCGACTGAGAGTATTCTCGCCGTTGACCTTGACCACCACGCCGAGCCGTCCCTTCGCGTGTTCCGTTCGCCGCAGGATCAGCATCACCTTTTGACCCTCTTGCGGTTCGGCGACGAAGGCTTTGCCGTTGCGAAACTCCAGCGGAACGGGCTTGCCGTCGTAATGAATCTCCAGCATCACGGGCGTGGCGGGATCGGCCAGCGGGTGCGAGGCATCACTCGTTTTGACTTTGGCAGCGACCTCGGTGACCTTGGCCTGCACGATCTCCGGCTTAGCCGAATCGAACGCGCCGCGCAGTGTGAAGCTCTCGCCCACTTCTCCCAGCAGAGCGGGTGACATGACCGCATCAAATGGTGGAACGACCTTTGTCAACGCACCACCCGATGCGTCAAACGCCAGCACGCCGACCGTGATTTGTTTGAGGTCAGCCGAGACCTGCGCGATGCCGGTCAGAAACGCATCCGGCTTCACGGACGAGTCACCCCACGCCAGCGGGTACTCGGAGGTGAACAGCTTCGCGCGTCCGTCGGCCGTTACATGACTGGCACCGGGAATCTTTGCGGCGACGGCACTCGCTTTCTTGACGATGCCGATCTGCTTCGCCGGATCGTTCGAGTTGACGAGAACCAGCGCCACTTCCAGCCGATCGGCGAGGAACATGTTGAGCGTTCCCACCTTGTCGCTGACTGGATCGGTTCCCTTCTTGATCCGAAACTTCAGCACGCCGACGTTTTTGTAGCCCTTCTCACGCAGTTGCTTGAGAATTTCGGGGGCCTGTTCCTGGAGGGCACGGTCCAGTGAGGCACTCGGCGCGTCGGCGGCACTCACGGGCGCTGGCAACGCACACAAGAGGCCCATCAAACTGACCGCAGCCAGTCTCCATCCGGTCTGGGAAATTCGCATCGAGGACTCCTTCACTGGGAGATGTGTTTCTCTGGTTGGTTAATCAACTCGTTCCCACGCTCTGCGTGGGAACGCTGGTTTCGACGCTCCGCGTCGCGAACCAAATCCGACGCAGAGCGTCCAAGCAGGCATTCCCACGCGGAGCGTGGGAACGAGGCTTGAATCGCCTTTGTCACCGCGTTTCAATCGCAATGGTTTTCTTAATCAACTTGCCCGAATCAAATCCCGCCTTCACCGAGCCATCGTCGCGATTCAGCGCGAAGAACGGATGCACGATTCGATCGACAACGTCCTTGCCGCGCAATAGGACTCCCGGCTCAAACGCATCCGTTGCGGCGAAGAGCGTCAGATGTTCGCGTCCCAGCCCTCCTTGAATTTTGATCGAGCCGGTCTTGGGAAATCGAAACTGCTGTCCCGACGTGAGTGTTGTCGTGGACGGCACCAGGATCACCTTTTTGCCCTGCGCACTGGTTCCGATCAGTTCGACATTTACATCCGCAGTGGAACGGTTGGTGATGAACACGACCAGTTCGTCTCCGGGGGCGAAAATGTTGTTGGGCCGGTTCGTACTGAGCGACACATTCAAGGCCGCGTTGCCCGCCGGGTAGTCGCTCCGCCCTAGACCATCCAGCGGAATGACAGGGATTCCCAGCCCGAGTCCGCGCACCACCTGATCGTAGTAGTCCTCCCACGTGTCTCGCCGCACGACACCCTGCGACGCGAGCGGCAACAGTCCCAGACCGCTGAAGTGAGGCGAGCGGAAGATGCCTGTCAGGCCATCGGGCGTGGCGAGGCCCAGTTCACCTGCGGCTCCGTGCAGCGAGAGCGGTGCGTCGAGGAACCGCCGCGAA